>JAJXTA010000010.1 GCA_021784265.1 bacterium
CGGCACCGGTGGCGGGGGCGGCGCCTGCGGCGCGGCCGTGGTGGACCCCAGGGTGAAGGAGGCCTTCATTGACACCACCACTGCCGACGTATGGATGTGAATGCCAGGGATCGTGAAGAGCCCCATGTCAACGTCAGGGGTATCGATATTGATCGCCGGGACAATGGTCACCTGGAGGGTGAAGGCGACGCTCACCGACGTCCCCGTGATGGTGATGCTCGCGCTGGCGTAGATCCCCGCCCCAAACGCCGTCACGCTCCCAGTGATGGTGCCGGAGAAACCCCAGTTGGCAAACGTGACCGAGATGGACCCACACACCCCGAACGAGCTGCAATCGCCGATGGTAATGCTGGCCGTGGCCGTCAGGCTGAAGTCCGACAGTGAGTTGAAGTAACCACTCACCTTCAAATCCACGAGCCCGAAGAAATTCAAGTCCAGCGGTTGCGGGATCTGGATGGTAAACGACCCGTTGTGCAGCCCGAGGATGACGCTGCCGGTGAGATCGAAGCCGAAGAGGTTGATGGTGAGATTGGTCAACCCCGCCTCATAGGTCGAACTCCGGGTGTCGATCTGCAACTGGAAGGCCCCGGAGAAGGTGAACGGCCCGTAAGCCATGACGGTCGTTGAGCTGGCGTTGCTGGTGACCGGGCTGTTGGCGAGGTACAGGCTCAGCGCGAAGTTGCCGTCGCTGTAGATCGTAGCCGAGCCGGCTAAGTAGAGCCGCGCCAGGTTGAAGAAGTTCAGCGAACCCGTCAGTTGGATGGAAAGCCCCTGCTGACTTATCGTCAGCTCGAAAGTGCCGTCGATGGTAATGATGCCGCCCCCGATGCTGAGATGGCCGCCGGCATGGATGTCCAGATACGGGCCAATCGGCAGCGTCAGGCTCGTCGAACCCGTCAAGTTGCCGTTCGAATCCACGGTGAAGACCGTCGCCGAATGGCTATTGACAGTGTCGGTATTGAGTTCGAGCTGGAAGCTGGCGTTGAACGAGAAGACGCTCGAGTTGGTCGTGCCGCTTTCCAAGCTCAGCGTGAGCGCTCCCCAGAGCCCGCTGCTGCTGATCGTCAGCGAGCCCGAGGCATCCAACGTACCCAGGGGCTGCAGGCTCAGGCTGGCCGCAAACTGCATCAGCATCTGGAACTGCCCGCCGGGGGCGCTGATGTCCACCTCGAAAAACCCGCTCAGCGTGAGGCTGTCGGCCAGGGTGACCCCGCCTTTGCCCTCGATCACAATGTAGAATCCCGCCGGCCCATTGGGGGTGCCACTCGGCGATCCGACGGGCGCCGGCGGCCCGGCCGGGATCACCAGGGTCCGATGGCCGTTGATCAACGTTTCCACGCTGTTGCCGTCGAAGCCCACCACCGTCGGCACCGGCGGGTTCGTGTCCGGAATGGTGTACGTCACCTGCTGACCCGTGGTGTTCATGATCAGCGAGAAGGCGGCGTTAAACGACAGCCCGGGGATGGCATTATTGGCGAATAACAAATCCAGCCGGGCGGCGAAGCCGGCGTCGCTGATAGAAATGAGCCCGTTGGCGGTGAAGGAGAGCACGCCCTGGGGATGGCTCGTATCGACCCCGACCTCGAGCGTCCCAACCACGAGCATCTGCAGGCCGGTGTTCGAAATATCCAGCTCCAAGGCGCCGGAAACGTCGAAGAGCGTGACGCCGCCCTGTTGGAACGCGGCCACGGCGGTGATCGACAGGCTGAAGTCGTTGGCCGGGAGATCGAAGTGTTTCGTGGTCTTGTTCCCCGTCGTCGTGTCGATAAGCGTGATGTCAGCCGGTTGCACGCTCCCGGTGGTATTGAGCTTGAACAAGGCCGTGCCGCTGAGCGTGATGCCCAGGGACTGGAGCTTCTTCAACCCGCCCCCGACGTCCACCTCGAGCACACCCCAAACCTCGATCGTCCCGTTGTTATTGTTGACGATGAGTTGGCCGCCCGCCTGCGCCACGGCACCCGGCGCGGTCCCACTCGCCGATTGCAGCGGATCCCCGGACAAATACGACATATACAACTGGGAGTTGAGGTCAATCGTAAACCGCGTGGCGCTAAAGGTGAGCGTGACGTTCCCTTGCGCATCCACAAACAGGAGCCCGTTCAAGGCGTCGTAGCGCACGCCACCGGAAATCGTGATCTGGAAGGTGGCGGCGGGGGTGGCGCTTTGGCCGCCGCTGGTAAGCGGGTTGCCATTGGCGTCGAGCCCACCGGGGTTGCTGCCCACGTAGGTCACGCTCACCGCCGCTCCCACCGGTTGCGCGGTAGTGAAGGTGAGGGTCGTCCCCTGGAGCGTGTAAGTGGTCACGGTCCCCGCGGTGCCGCCGCTGGGGGTGACGGTAACGGTGACGGCTTGGCCTGCCAACGGGGCCTGGCTCAGTTGGACGGTTTCGTTGAGCGTGGCGCTATCTTGCACGGCCGCATGGCTCACGCTGCCCGTGTAACTCACCTGCACGGCGCCCCCCACGGGCTGCGCGGCGGAGAAGGTCAGCGTCGTCCCCGTCAGGCTATACCCCGTGCTTTGCACCGCCGTCCCATTCACCGTGACCGTGATCGTCTGGGTGCTATCGGGGATCTGCGACAGCGTCACGGTGCCGGGCTGGGTGATGGTCAGGTTGTCGGTGCGCTGGGTCAGGAACTGGCTGTCCAACGCGCTGTTGCTTAAGACATTGTTCCCGCTATCGAGGAATTGGAAACTCAGCTCGCCATAAATGCTCATCCCGCCCAGTTGCCGCGCGGCGCCGCCGGGCTCGTCAATCAAGAAGAGGAACTTGCCCGCCCCGGACTGGATCTTGGTCAGGTCGCCGTAGAAATAGGCATCGACCGAGAGCGTATCCCCGAACGTGGCACTGCCGGTGATGAGGATCTTGCCACTGGTGTCGATGGTCAGGTCCGCGTCCATCCGGAAGGTGTGCGTCGAGGCGTACGCATCATACACGGTGGCGCCCGCATGGATGAGCATGGGACTGCTCAACATCGCGTAGGTGAGATTGTTGCCGCCGTTCTTTTGCACGAGCGTGACCACCTGCTGCTGCAACTGGGTTTCCCATTGGGCGGCGGTCTGCGACTGCGGCGGCGTGAAGGCCCCCCCGCGGAGATTGTAAGCCGCCTGCTCGGCCGGCAGCGGATTGCCGTGCTGGTCCACCGTCGGATCGGGCAACGTTGAGCCAAAGTCGATCCCACCGCGCAGGTTGGTAATGGCCAGCCCGGTGTCCGGGTCGAGGATGATGGGAATCCCCGCCTCGATGAAGAACGACAGCGGGCCGAAATCCGAAAAGCCCAGGCGCATGGTGATGCCGCCCACGCCCGGGATGTTGATCGTGCCCTCGATCCCGGCGTAGAAGACCCGGCTCTTGACCGTGGTCGTCGTGTCGGTCGCGGCGATCACATTGTAGTTGTTGTCGAACTTGATGATCCCCCCGATCAGGGTCCCGCTCACCTGCACCCCGAACAAGGTGCCGCCCACCTGCACGTTGAACGCGCCCAGACCGATGATGGGGAACTGGTTCTGCGTCAAGAGCCCAACATCGATCTGGATGTCCTTCACCCCACCGCTGAAGGTGACGCCCGCCGGCAGACCGTTGATCGGATTGACCTGGGCCGAGAGATCAATGATGAAATCGTCCGGGTGAGTGTTGAAGTTGTTCCCCGGCCAGATCAGCGTCACCGAGGTCACCTGGATCGGCAGCCAGCTCGGCCACTTGAACGCCCCAGTGCTGTTACTCCCGAAGCCCAACGAAACCGCAAAACCCGTCTTGGTCACAAACGAGCCGTCGCCCTCGATGGCGAAATTGCTCGCCCCACCCGTCAGGGACAGGCCGCCCACATTGACCGTGGCGGCGATGCCCGGCGCGCTCGGCGTCCCGCCGAAACTCAGCAGGTCTTGGCCCGCCCCCGCGCTGGGATTGAGGGTGACGTTCGTCGCGCTCAACTGAATGTAACTCCCCAACTTAATCGTCAGGGTCCCCGGATTGCTGACCGTCCCCACCGAGGCGGTGAAGTTGTTGGTGGTGATCGTCGGGAGGCTGAAGAGGTTGCTCAGGTTGAACTTTAAATCCAACCCGAAGGAGACGCTCAGGTTGGTCATGGTCGCCTGGATGGCCGAGGTGTTGAGGGAGGCGTTCGCATCGCTCACCGTCACCGTCACCGCCAGCGTCCCGTCCAACGAGAATTGGAAGCCGCTGAAGTTCACCCTAGGCGTGCCCAACGTAATCGGGCCCAGGGTATGGCCGCTGTTGCCACTCGGTTTGGCCCCCGTCAGTGACGTGGCGGCCACCGAGAACAGGGACTGGCCCATGAAGGACAGGCTGCCGGGCGTCAGGCTGTCCAGCTTGAAGCCATCCGCGCCGCTGTAGTGGAAGGTGGCGCTGCCCCCCACACTCACGAGGGGCTGACTGCCATTGGACAGGGCCACCGTCAAGCCGGTGAAGTTGAAGTTGGTCTGGGCGCTGCCGCTGGCCGGGGCCACGTACTGGATCTCCACTGAGTTGGCCGAAACCGTGACGTAATTGCCCAGGGCGAAGCTGACGTTGGTGGCCGTGACGTCCTGCCCACCGTGGGCGAACGACGTGGTGCCAAAGGCGGTGCTGTTGAACGTGCCACCGGCGGTGATCGCGTTGAACGTGAGCGAGCCGGCGCTGATGGTAAAGAAGGTCGCGCTCGTCGTGGGATTCTGCACCGTCAAGGTGATCTGGGTGCCGGTCGTCGTGCTCCCGAAGGTGGTCGAGGTGGGGCTGCCCACATTCCCTGTCACGATAATCGTGTTGGCGATATTCAGGGTGGCGTTGCCGAGGGCAATTTGCGTGAACGGCTTGCTCGCGCTCCCACTCTCGGTCGTGGCGAACGCCACCACGACTTGCTGGCCATTCACCGCGATCGACTGACTGAGGGCGTTGGTGCTGGTATCGATGGTGTTGTAGCGCACCGTCGCGGTCCCGCTCCCGCTCACCACCCCTCCGCTCCAACTGGCCGAAACCGAGGCCGTGAGCGCCATCCCCAAGTCCGGGTTCGCTTGGGCGGAATCGTGCAGAATCACCACTCCCAGGCTTCCCCCGCTCAGGGTCACGGAGCCGGCCCCGAGACTGTTGGTCCCTGAGGTGCTGCCGCCGCTCACCACCGCCCCGATGAGCACCGTGGTCACGGTGCCGCTGACGGTCTGGGTGATGCTGAAGCTCCCCGTCAGCGAAGCGAACCCGGTAATGCCCAGGGTCACGTTGTCACCCATCACGGCTTTGAGATTGCGCTGGTCCGCGGTGCTATTAGTGCCGTCGGTGAATCCGATATGGACCGTCCCGCCCGGGGTCTGGATGTCCTCCGTGACCGCCGCCCCGGTGGTGTTCACCTGCACGGCCAGGGTCCCCGACAGGGTGAAGGGCAAACCATAGAGCGTGGGCGTGGCCGAGGCGGTCAAGGCATAGCTGGTCCCCCCGGTCCCACCCGTGTAAACGGCCAAACCGAGGTTCATGTTGGCCAACAACAGGCCCACGGCCGAGGAGTAGTTGGGGCTCCCATCCAAATTGCTGGTCACGCCACTCCCCACAAAGACCGTCACCCCGCTGGCTCCCAACAGCAGCTTCGTCCCGTTCGCACCATTGGGCGCCTCGACAATGGCGAAGCTACCGCTGACGGAGAGGAAATTAGAAATCGCCAACGTGAGACTGCCCTCGAGGTCTTTCACGGGGGCGGTGCCACTGGCGGTGAAGTCCAGCGGCAATGCCTGGCCCCCGACCTGGACCGTGAGCGGTTTGCCTTGTCCATCGGTGACGTTGGTCCCGGTCGTGTTGACCTTGACCTGGAGGTTGCCGGTGGTGAGCGTCAGCCCACTCACGCCCTCGAGGGCGAGCGTCCCCGTCGGACTCAACCCGGCCACCAAGGCGTAAGTCGAGGTGGCCCCACTTCCCGGGAACACCAGCAACGCCAAGTTCCCGCCCGTCAGCTTAATTCCCGTTTCGTTCGACTGCCCCTGGTTCACCCCAAGGAAGGCGGTCACACCGGTGGCCCCAACCGCGATCTGTTCGTTGGCGCCGGTGCCGGTCTCCTGGAAGCTGAACGTGCCGGACAAGGAGACAAACCCGCTGAGGCTCAAGCTCACGCTGCCTTCGATGTCTTCGACGGCCGCCGTGCCGGTTTGCGTGAAGTCCAAGGGCAAGCTCTGGCCCAAGACCGTGACCGTCAGCGGGTGGCCCTGGCCATCCGTCACGTTAGTGCCGGTGTTGTTGATTTTGAGCACCAGGTTGTTGACGTTCAACTGGAAGTCGGAGGAGAACCCTTCCAGGCTCGCACTGCCCCCGCTGCTCACTAAGGCGTAGTGGGTTTGCGCCGAACCCGTCGCCCCAGGGAACACCAACAGGGCGATGTTGACCCCACTGAGTTTGACCCCGGTCTCGTTGGCCTGCCCGAGGTTGGCGCCGAGGAAGGCGTTGACCGCGGTCGCCCCGACGGCGATTTGGGTCGTGGGCCCCGTGCCCGTTTCTTGGAAGCTAAAGTTGCCCTGGAGTGAGGCGATGCTCCCAACCAGGACGGTGAGCGTGCCTTCGATGTCCTTGACGGCGGCGGTCCCCGTGGCCCGGAAGTCCAGCGGGAGGCTCTGACCCAGCACTGAGACCGTCAGCGGGTTCCCTGTGCTATCGGTCACATTCGTGCCCGTCGTGTTGACCTTCACCGCCAAGTTCCCCACCGACGCTTGCAAGTCACCCATCCCCTCCAGCGCGAGGGTGCCGGTCGGGCTCATGCTGGTGGCCAGGGCGTAAGTCGCCGGGGCCTGCGTCGTCAGGCTGCTGTCCACCGTCTTGAAGACCAGCAGCGCCAGGTTCGCCCCCGTGAGTTTGACCCCCGTCGCGTCGCTGGCGCCATAGTTGAGGCCCAGGAACGCGGTCACTCCCGTGGCCCCAATCGCCAGTTGGGTGGTCGTCACGGTGTTCTGCACCTTGACCGTTTCCTGGAAACTGAAGTTGCCCGCCAAACTGGCGAAGCTGCCGATCCCGAGGCTCAAGCTGCCCTCAACATCCTCGACCTGAGCGGCGCCGGTCGAACGGAAGTCCAGCGGCAGACTCTGCCCCTGCACGCTTACCGCCAGAGGGTTCCCACTCCCGTCGGTCACGTTCGTGCCGGTGGTATTGACCTTCACCGAGAGATTCCCAAGCGTAGCCGTGAGGTCGCCTACGTTCTCCAGGGTCACCCCGCCGCTGGGCCCCATCGAGGTCACCAAGGCATAGGTCGAACTCGCCCCGCCGCTGCCCGGGAAGATTAACAACGCGAGATTCGCCCCGGTCACTTTCACCCCGGTCTCGTCGGTCGCCGACCCGTAGTCGGCCCCCAAGAAGGCCGTCACCCCCGTCGCCCCGACCGCAATCTGGGTGGTGGTGTTGTTGACCGTCTCCTGGAAACTGAAGCTCCCGGACAGATAGGCGAAGCCGCCGATTGCCACCGTGACCGTGCCTTCGATGTCTTTGACGGCAGCCGTTCCGGTCTGGCTGAAATCCAGCGGCAGGGCTTGCCCGCCGACCAAGACGCTCAGCGGCTGGTTGTTGCCATCGGTGACCTTGGTGCCGGTGTTATTGATCTTGAGCACCAGATTGCCCGCCGCCAGCGTCACCCCGGGCACCCCTTCCAGCGTGGCCGTCCCGCCACTGCTCACCAGGGCGTACTTGGCCGGCGCGGTGGTGGTATCATCCTTGAAGACGATCAGGGCCAGGTCCGCTCCGCTGAGCTTGAGGCCCGTCTCGTTGCTCTGCCCCTGGTTGGCGCCCAGGAAGACCGTCAGTTTTGTCACGCCCACCGCGATCTGGGAGCTGACCACCGTGTTGCCTTGCAACGTATCGGTCTTCTGGAAGCTGAAATTGCCGCTGATGCTCGCGAACGTCCCAATGGTCAAGGTCACCCCATCACCCGAAAACCCGGCCATGTTCCCTTCGTCCGCTCCGAACTGGATGGCGACGGGCGTAGTGTTGACCATGACGGTCTCATCCACCTTCCCGCCCGTCGTATTCACCCGGACGCCGAGGTCCCCCGCCTGCGCCGTGATGTCGCCGAACCCGACCAAGCTCGCCGCCGCCGACGCATTCAAGGCATAGGTGCTGGCGACCCCAGCCGTCTTGTAGATCACCAAACCAAGGTTGGCGCTGCTGATCTGAACGCCGGTCGCGTCCGACTGCCCCTCGTGCACTCCGAGGAAGGCGTTGACGCCCGCCGCGCCGACCAGGATCTTCGTCACCCCGGTGGCGTTGTCCACGGTCTCCGTGAAAGCAAAGCTGCCCTGCAGGTCGGCAACGTTGGTCACCGTGAGCGTAATCGCCCCCTCGATGTCCATGACGTTAGCCATCCCAGTGGCGCTGAAATCCAACGTGACCGAGCCGCCAGGGGTCGAAACGACATCGGCCGCCCCGTGGCTGTCCGTCACTGCCGTCCCCGTATTGTTTACCTTGACCGTCAAGCCCGTGCTCGAGACCGCGAGGCCGGTCACCCCCTCGAGGGTGTCGGTGCCGCCGTTGGCGACCAGGGCGTACGTCGCGTCCGCCTGGCTGGTCTTGGTGGTATCGACTTTCTTGAAGGCCAGCAGCCCCAGGCTCGCCCCGGAAATGTTCACGCCCGTGGCGTCGGAGGTCCCTTGTCCCACCCCGAGAAACGCCTGCACGCTCGTGGCGCCAATGGCAAGTTCCGTCGTCGTCACGGTTCCGCTAACGCTCTCCGTGCGGGTGACGCTGAAGCTCCCCTGCAAGGAGACAAACCCGCTCACCCCCAGGCTCAGGGTACCTTCGAGGTCCTCGACGTTGGCCGTGCCGCTCGCCGTGAAGTCCAAGGTGACCTTCTGTCCGCCGACGGTGACGGCCAGGGGTTGGTTGCTGGCATCGGTGACGTTCGTCCCCGTGTTGTTCACCTTGAGCGCGAGATTCCCCGCCGTCAGCGTCAACCCGTTGATGCCTTCCAGGAAATCGTTCCCGCCATTGACGACCAAGGCAAACGTCGCCGGGGTGGTCCCGGTGAAGTCTTTGAAGACCACCAGCCCCAGGCTCGCGCCGGTGACCTTGAACCCGGTCTCGTCGGGCTGCCCCGCCTCCGTCCCCAGGAAAACCGTGACCTTGGCCGCCCCAATCTCCATCTCGGTCTTGGTTACGGTCGAGCCCTGGAGCGTATCGGTCTTCTGGAAGCTGAAATCGCCGGTCACGCTGGCGAAGGGCGAGGTGCCACCCAGCGCCCCCAGGCTCAGACTCAACCCGGTGCCACCGAACGTCTGGAGGTTCCCCTCCGTCGGACCAAACGCGATCGGGATGGGGGGCAGGCCGGTTCCGGGTGACACACTCTCGTTGACCAACCCGCCGGTAGTGTTGATTCGGGCTTCAACCGTTCCCCCCAATTGGAAGCCCGTAATGCCCACTAGACCCACGGTTCCGGAGGCGTCCAAGGCATAACTGGTGGCGCCGGCCTTGGTCCGGTAGAGGACCAGGCCCAAGTTGGCGCCGCTGGCTTGGATCCCCACTTGGCTGCCGGCAGGTCCGCTGCCCAGGAACACGTTGGCGCCCGTCACGCCCAGCACCATCTTACTCGAGCCGTCCGCGCTCGGCTGGTAGTTCATCGCCGCGCCGGCCGCCTGCACGGTGACAAAGCCGCCGGTGCTCAGGCTCAGTGTGCCCAGCGTAAGCTGGAAATCACGGTCGCCCAGGTCATAGCTGGCGCTCACCGCCGGCGGAGTGGGCCCACTCGCCGGGGGCGTCCCCGGGGTGAGGCTGCCGGTCAGAGCGCTGCCCAGATTCACATTGGCGCTGGTGGTCGTCAGTCCCAGTTGCCCGCTCAGCGCCCCGCCCAACTGGTAGCTGACTTGGTTAAAGCTCAGCGTGGGGGCGGTCAGCGTCAACAGCCCGCCTAGATTCACGTCGCCCAGCGGGATGGTCACCCCATTGATGGTGAAACCGGTCTGGGTAATCACCAACCCGCTGAGGGCCACCGGCAAGTTGTTCAGGGGCGCGATGGTCAGGGTGGCCGCGCCGATGGTGGTGATCGTCGTCTGGCCCGGGGTGATCGTGACCGGATTGGCGGTCAGCGTCAGGTCCGAGCCGATCCCCAACGAAAAGTTGTTCACCGTCAGGGTCAGCGCCCCGGTCGGATTCGCCCCGCCGAAGTCGAACGTCCCCGTCACCGTGCCGACGCTCGTGGTGATCGTGGTGTTGCCCGGAAACAGACTCAGCCCGCCGATGGTCGCCGTGATGCTCCCGCTCACCACCGAGCTCTGGGTCTTGTCCACCACGAAGTTGTTGACCTGCAACGTCGCCACCTCGAACGAGAGGAACTTGCCAATCCCCACCGCCGTGGTCGGGTAGCTGATCTGGACTGTGGCCCCCTGGGCAAGGTTGGACTTGAAACTCACCGTGGTGACCGGGGTGCTCCCGGTCGTGGTGGCCACGGTGTAGTCGGTCCCCAGGGTCA
The DNA here is from genome assembly GCA_021784265.1 of bacterium. GTDB lineage: Bacteria > Verrucomicrobiota > Verrucomicrobiia > Limisphaerales > J093 > JAJXTA01. The sequence continues at coordinate 10,416 of JAJXTA010000010.1, forward strand.
ACGGGGTGGTTGTATTCCCGTTGGTGACCGAAATCGAAACCTGGGTGTCGTCCACCGGGTTCTTGCTCAACTGGAACGAGCTGGGGGAGGTGGCCCCCACCGTCAGGGTGTCCGTCGTGGCGTTGGTCAGCACGAACGTGCCCAGACTGAAGCCCTTCCGGGTTAGCTGGAAGTTCTGGATCTGGGCCGTCGGCAGCCCGCTGACGAGGTTCGAGGTCACGGACGCGCTGCCCACCGTCGCCATCACCGCTTGCCCCGGCTGCAACGTCACCGGCCCCAAGTGCACCGTCAGCGCGTTGCCCAGCGGAATGTCCAGGCTCGGCAGGTCCAGATTCAAGATGGCCGGGCTGTGGAAGGAGTAGTTGCCGCTCAGGGCGTTGCCCAGGTTCAGGTCCAGGAAGCTGATGTTCGGGAACAGGACGGCATTGTTGACACTCACCCCGATCGTCCCGCTCACCGACGCCGCCGCTCCATAATTGAACTGGAAGTTGGTGAGCGCCACCGTCACCGAGCTGAAGCTCAGGATGTCACTAATCGCCGAGCTGCCGTTCCCAGGGGTCTGGAGGGTCAGGCTGCCCAGGCTGAACCCGGTCTGCTGGAGCTGCAGGTTGTTCACCGTCAATGTGCCCAGCCCGCTGAACTGGGGGGACATCAGCGTCGCGCTCCCCACCGTCGCCATCGTGGCTTGGTCCGGCGTCAGCGTCACGTCCTGCGTCGCCGTCAGACTCAGCGCCTCACCCATGCCGATCTGCAGCCCGCTGATCGTCAGGCTCAGTTGACCCGTCGGGCTGGTCCCGTCGAACCCACCGAAGGCGTACGTCCCGGTCACTTTGCTGGCCGAGGTCTGGATGAACGATTGGTCGGTCGGGCTGCCGGGGTTGCTGCCGTTGGGGTAGAGTTCCAACCCGGTGACGGTTACCCCGACCGTCCCCGTCATGCTCGCGGTGGTGGTCCCGGTGCCGAAACTGACATTGAAGGCGCTGGCAGTCACGGTCATCCCGGTGGCGGTCAGCAGGCTGCCGAGGCTCATTAAACCCGTGGTCGCACTGACCGTGGCTTGGTCGAAACTGAAGCCGTCCTGGCGGATGACGAAATTGGTCAGGCTGATCGAGGGTAATCCTTGGAATTGCGGTGAGGTTACTGTAGCATTCCCCACCGTCGCCACCGCCTGCGTCGCCGATCCACCCGGCGCGTAGTTGAAATCGAAGCCGGTCGAGTTGACCTCTAAGGCCTCTCCAATCGTCAGGGCGAATTGTTGGGCATGGAGGGCAAAGCCGGCCGGCGCCAAGTTGAAGGTGCCGCTCACCGCCACCCCGCTCCCGGTATTGTCGGTGATGCTAGCGGTGAAACTTTTGCCGGGGAACATGACCGCCGAAGCGGCCGAGATGGTCACCGAACCACTCCAGGGTTGGCTGGTGCTCGCCCGGGTAGCGCTGAAGGTCAGGGTCAGGCCATCCAGCTCGAGCATGCCGCCCACCAAGGCGGAGGACAGCGAAGTGTCGGTGAAACTGGCGTTGAGGGTGTACGAGGAAAGCTTGTTAGTAATGTACTGCTGCAGATCGGCAAGGGTCTGGCTGGGCGGGCTGCCGGCCGCGTTGCCGAGGTGCAACACGGTCTGGTTTTGGCCATTACCGAGGGGGGAAGAGGAAGAAACAGGACTCGCACTGCCAAGTCCAGAGGAGGAACCGAGGTTTTCAGAAGAACCGCAAACTGTTGATACAGAGTTTGTTGCGCATGAAACTGGCGGGCCATTCGCCGCATGCAACGTGTCTGTCAACTGCTGGGAAATGGGTTGATGCGGCGCTCCACTCGAGGTGTTGGCAGCACCCGCCGACGCATCATCTTGGCCGGCTGAGGTCGGGTTCTGACCGGTGGAAACCACCGTTTGCACCCGCGTCGCCTGGGCTGAATCGGCGGTTTGCGTGGTGGTGCTCTCGGCCGCCTGACCACCGCTGGGCGCCACCGGGGCGACCACGGTCGAGGCCCCTTGGTTAGCGCCCGCGTCCTGGTCCCCGCCGCCTAACGTTGCCGCCGCGGGGGCACTCGTGCCCTCGATCGGGCTGGAGTTTACCCCGGCAAAAATGTCCTGGAGGTGCGCGGTGGGCGAGTAGCTGGCAATCGAGTTGGCGACGGGCGTTTGCCCGCCGGGTTGGGAGACCTCCTCGACCACAACCGGAGCCGGGGTCTTTGAGTGGAGCGCTTGAACCGCCAGCGCTGTGACCGCCAGCCCGCCGCCGGAAAGCAGGACCCGAGGCTCAAGAGCCTCGAGGCTGAACTCATTCTGGCGCGCGGTTTTCAACGACTTTTGCTCCCCCGCCGGGGCCGTTCCGGGTGGACATTACTACTACTTTTCCACACCATAACGACCCCGTCTATCGGGCGAACAGCGACCAGACTACTGTATTCCATAAACCAAAAGCAATATATTTTTTCCCCGATTTTGGGGTGGTCACCCCAGCCGGCCGGACACCCCCCGGGCCGGCCCGGGTCTATCCGCCAGTCGTCGCGGCGCCGACCGCCCACGCCGGGCGGACCGGCGGCGGCCCGGCGGCCCGATGGTCCCCCAAGCACAGCGCGCCCACCCGACGGAGCAAACCGGTCGAACCGGAGGTCAGCGGGCCAGCGGATGGGTGGGGCGAAGGTCGCGACGGCGGGCCCATGAGATAACCGGTGGAGAGGCGTCGGTCCCGGGAGGAGTGGCCGGTAAGGGCCCATAGTTGGTCCGCCTGCCGACGAGCGCCGCGGTCGCGCCCCCTGGCCAACGGCGACGGCCCCCAGGGGTGGCAGTAGGCATCCGGAGCCTGCGCCACCGGCCTCCATGACCCGGGACGAGTGCCACTTTGGCGCAGTAAATGAACCCGGCGGGAGAGGGTGCCGTTAACCGCTTGGAACTCGTCCGCCTTGCGCCGTCGGCGCCCGCCTACCCGTTCTCTCGGTCACTTCCGCCGTCTTGCGCCTGCGGTTCGGCCCCGTCGAGGTCCCCGTGGCGGCGGGTCGTCAGTTTCAGACATCAAGGCGTCGAGCAAACGGGCGTGCCGCCGGCAAAATCGCTGGATGAACGTCGTCCAGAGCTGCGAGAACTGTTCCGCCAGCGCCCCGGACGAGCTGACCCCCGTGCCCACGGCGGCGCGGAGCCGGGCCAAGTCGCGCCGTCGGAAGCGGAACTGCGGCTCTCCGCAGGCCTGCCGAGACAACCGGTAGAGATCCTCGCACCAGTCGGCCTCCCCCACCGCGAGCACCCCCCCCCTCCCGCAGCAAGACCACCTTCACGCCGTACGGATAAGCCTCGACGTTCGGATGCAGCCGGGCCAGCGCCGGGAACCGGTGGGCGAGCATGGCATCGAGCAGCATCTCCACGAGCCGGTGAGCGAGGATCACCTGCAGCCGGTCATGCCCCGGCCCGAGTCTCAAGGTCCCCAGCATCCCGGACAGGCCAGGAAGGGATTTGTTGGTTCCCGAACGACGCGACGGCATGGTTGAGCTCTTGAAAGGTTGGGGAAGACTGCGGGGCCGCCCCCGGTGCGTCAAGCCCAGATGCCAGCCCCCGGGTGGCAGGTTCAGGCCGGGATTCGGCGCCAGTGACGGCCACCCCCAATGCGCCGATCTGAGGTCAGACCGGGACCCCGCCGCCCCGGGAAACCAGACAGCCCGCCCGTTAGCGGGTAAACGATTTGGTAAAGTCCTCCGCCGCCACCTTCACCACCCGCTTCTCGTAGCGCGATTCGGCGATCAACTGGTTGAGTTGGCGCTCGTAAGCGGCGCCGTCCAGGGGAAACTCGACCGTCTGACCCGTCAGCGAAGAGTAAAGGATGGCATTGGCCAGCTCGACGGACCGCAACCCTTCTTCCCCGGGCGCGATCAGGGGGGTGTGGTCGAGAATCGCCTCGACGAAGTTGCGGGTGAGGGTGGCGTGCTGGGCCGGGGCGTTGTCGAAAGGGATTTCAATGTGCCAGGTGTCGGGCCGGGCGAAGCCGGTCTCGGCGGCCCGGCTGAACTCGTCCATGGGGGTCTCGTTGCGGATGAAGGCCAGCCGGCTGTTTTCGAGCACCAGCCTGCCCCGGGTGCCGCACAGCTCCAGCCGATTCGTCCCGGGCGCCTCCCCGGTGGCGGTCACAAACACGCCCGTCGCCTGGTTCGGGTACTCAAAGTAGGCGGTGACGTTGTCCTCGACCTCGATGTTGTGGTAGCGGCCCAGTTGGCAGAAACCCCGCACCCGCGCCGGCATGCCCGTCAGCCATTGGAGGATGTCCAGGTTGTGTGGGCACTGGTTGAGCAGCACGCCGCCCCCCTCCCCCTTCCACGTGGCCCGCCACCCCCCGCTGGCATAGTACGCCTCGGTGCGGAACCAATCGGTCATGATCCAATTCACCCGCACCAAGTCCCCC
>JAJXTA010000601.1 GCA_021784265.1 bacterium
CTATTTCAACGCCTTCGCCGCCGGCTACTATCCGGATACCCACATGCTGACCGAGCATCCCCTGCCGGATTTGGGGGACTGGCGCGGGGACCACTACAAGACCTCAGACGAGTCCAACTCGGCCTACTGGCTGCGGCTGATGTTCATCGAGGAGGCGGGCCCCGACCTTTATCTGGGCCGGGCGCTGCCGCGGGCTTGGTTGGCGGCGGGACAGACACCATCCATCGCGCGGGCGGCCACCTATTTCGGGCCGATGAGCCTCCGCTTTGAATCCCATGCCGACCGGGGGCTGATCCAAGCCGTCGTGGAGCCGCCGACCCGGCGCGCACCCCACCGCATCTTCGTCCGGTTCCGCCATCCCCAAGGCAAGCCGATGACGCGGGTCACGGTGCGGGGCAAACCGTGGCGCCAGTTCGATCCGGCCAAGGAATGGGTGGAGCTGCCGGCCCTTGCGGCGCCGACCACGGTGGTGGCCTACTACCAGTAGGGCCACTGGCGGCGCGACCGACGCGGTCTTGGCCCGGCGCGTCAAGCGGGAGACGCCTGAGGCTGGGGCCCCAGGACCACCCGCCACGGCAGCGAGCCCGACGGGCGGAGCTTGGACTTTTGGGTGGTCTCGCCCTTATAGTGGGTGAGTTCGCCGAACCAGAAACAAGCGACGTGAGGCCGTTGGATCAGATGCAATTCGTTCGTCGGCTGCCCGCGGCCGGCGGTGCCGCGGCGCGGTGGCCGTGGTGGGTGTTGGCCGCGCTGGCCCTGGGCCTGAGCGGGCGGGTCGCCCGCGCCCAACCGGCGACGCCGTGGCGGGTCTATCGGGCCGCCGACGGGTTGCGGGCGTCGCTGACCACGGCTGTCACCGTCAGTCCCCGCGGCCATGTCTGGGTGCGCCACGGTGAGCTGGACGACCTGAGCCGTCTGGACGGCTACACCGTCCGGCAGATTCCCGCCCCCAAGGAGCAGAATGTGCGCGTGTACGAGAGTCGCGCCGGACGGGTCTGGGCGGTCTGCGACGAGGGGCTGCTGGAGTACATCAATGATCGGTGGGAGAAACACCCCATCGCGGCCTTTCGGCAAGGGCCGGGAACCAGCAGCCTGCGCCTCGGCCGCCAAGTGCCGATCTTGCCGGCGGAGGAAGATCGGGTGCTGTTGCTGCTGCCGGACCGGTTGCTCGAGTACCGGGCGTTGCATACCGAGGTCAAACTGCTCCGCTTGGCCAGCCGCACACGCCTGGGTCCATTTAACGACCTGGCGCCCGCGGCCGACGGTGGGTTCTGGGTGAGTGGGTCCAACGGCGTGGCGCGCATCCGGGGCCCCTTGCGCCAAGTGGACGCCACCACGCCCTGGGCGGAGTACATCCTGCCGAAGAACTTCCCGGTCCGGAACCTCCAACGGCCCAATGAAGATGACGCGGGTGGGATCACCACGGTGGCGGACTCCCTCCTCAGCGGGCGCCGGGTGCTGGTGCACTTCGACGGCAAGCACCAGTGGCTGACGCGGACCCTGCCCGAGGGGAACCTCCGCTTGGCCTGGCGCGACTTGGAGCCGGGCGTCTTCTGGGGGTTGACGGCCAACGCGCTGGTGCGCTGGGGTCCCGGGCCGGGGGATCCGGTGAAGGAGACTCCGGTCAACGGCCAGTACTTCGATGCCGCGGTGCGGCCCGGGGGCGTCTTCTGGGTGGCCACGACCGAGGGGCTGGCCCGCTACGCCCCGCTGGTGTGGCGCACCCCGCTGGCCATGATTGGGCGGAGCGCCCGCGTGGGGGCGCTGCTCGAGGCCCCCTCCGGCCACCTCTGGCTGGCCACGCCCACCGACCTCCTCCACCTCTGGGAAGGCCGGCTGGAGAGTCATCCGTGGCCGGAGGGGTTCGCCCCGGTCTTCGGGCCCGGTGACGGTCTGTTCCCTCTGCCTGGGGGCCGGCTCGCCCTGAGCACGACCCAACAAATGCTGGTCTTTGATCCGATCACCGGGGGTTTTGTCGCCCTGGTCCATCCCGCCCATCGGCGCCCGGTGCGGGTGTTGGATCGGCTGCCGGAGGGTGTCCTCTGCCTGCTAACGGCGAGCACGTTCGCCACCGGGGAGGTGAACCACTTCGAACTTCTCGACGAGCATGGCTTTCGCCCTTACGCCGAGGCCCCGCCCCCGCTGGAGCTGGGCCAGGAACTCTGGTTCCTCCGCCAGGCGCACAACGGCGACTGGTGGCTGGGTGGCAGCAGCGGCCTGGCGCGCTGGCGCAATGACAAATGGCAGCGGCTGACCGCCGCCGAAGGCTACCCCGACGACAGTGCGCGCTGGTGGTTGGAATTGGATGACGGCCGGATCTGGTGCGCCGGGACGAGCCGCGTGTGCGAGTTCGACGGCAAGGCCTGGCGGGTCCTCCAGAGCGGCCTGGACCAGGTGAGCGCCTTGATCAAGGCCGGCGACGGCAGCGTCTGGGTGGGGACCGCCGACGGGTTGCTCCGCTACTACCAGGAGACCTGGACGCGCATTGGGGAGGAAGAGGGTTTGCCCAGCAGCCAGATCATGGCCCTGCTCCAAGACCATAACCGCCAGCTCTGGGTCGGTACCGCCCGCGGCCTGAGCCGCTACTTCCCCGAGGCCGACGTGGACCCGCCGCGGACCATCTGGCTGCGGACCGAGCCGGTCGAAGACCTCCCCGCCGGGAGTGCGGTGCAAGTGGTGTTCCAGGGGATCGATCAGTGGAAGTACACCCCCGCCGAGCGCCTGGTCTATTCCTCCCGGCTGGATGAGGGGAATTGGGCCGGCTTCAACCGGGAGACGACCGTGGTGTATCGCAACCTCCCCGCGGGCCGCCACCGGTTCGAGGTCCGGGCGATGGACCGGAACTGGAACGTCGAGCCGCGCCCTGCCAGCCTGGAGTTTTTGGTCGTGCTGCCCTGGTATCGGGAAACGCGCCTCATCGGCGTTTCGGTGGCGGGCCTGTTGGCCGTGGGTTTCTTCGCCGGGCTGGCGGTCAACCGCCATATCCAACTACGGCGCAGTTACGCGCGGGTGGAGAGGATGGTGGCGGACCGCACCCGCGAGCTGGAGCTGGCGATGCAGGAGTTGGTGCACAGCCAGAAGATGACCGCTCTGGGCACGCTGGCGGCGGGCATCGCCCATGACTTCAACAACATCCTCTCCATCATCCGCGGCTCGGCCCAGGTGATCGAGGCCAACCTCGAGGACCGCGAGAAGGTTCGGACCCGCCTCAGCCGGATCAAGAGCACGGTGGACCAGGGCGCCGGGATCGTCAAAGCCATGCTCGGCTTTGGCCGGGCCCGCGACCAAAAAACCACTGCCTGCGACCTGACCCATGTCG
>JAJXTA010000602.1 GCA_021784265.1 bacterium
GCGGGTTGAGGGGGATCGGCCACCGCGACGGGAAGACACCCCGCGGACGTTGGGGAGCTGGACCGCGGTGGTAAACCCGGTCTTTGTCCTGCCGTCGCCCGGCAAGCGCGGACCCGCGGGCCGCGCTCAGACGGGGGTTTGCGAACGCAAGCGGGTCCGGTATTCGGTGGCCGGCATCCCCACCAACCGCTTGAACACGGTGTTGAAATGCGGGATGGACCCGAAGCCGGCGGCATAGACGATCTCGCTGATGCGCAGCGAGGGATCGACCAGGAGCGTCTTGGCCTTCTCGACCCGCATCCGGGCCACGTACTCGGTGAGCGTCATGCCGGTCGCCTTCTTGAAGAGCTTGCAGAAGTAGAACCGGCTCACGTGGACGTGCTCAACGACCTGCGCCAGGGTAATGGGCTCGGTCACATGGGATTCGACGAATTTCTTGGCGCTGGCGACCGGCGCCGGCTCCGTCTCCACGCAGGCCATGGCGTAGCGGCTGGCGTAGTCCGCCAGGTACTGCGCGAACACCCCAAGCAACTGGAGGATCGCCTGGAAGCGGTCCGCGGTGACCACCGGCGTTTCGAAATAGGCCCGCCGCGCCCGGCTCTCCCATTCCGCGAGCTGGCCCCCTTCCACCATCTGGCTGACCATGAGGAAGTCGCGCTCCGTCGGCTCCCGGCGGAAGACCTGCCCGCTCAAGAGGGTGGCGACGTGCCGCCCACCCACCAACACCGGCACCGCCACCACGGTCAAACCGGCGAAGCAATGGACCTGTTGGGGGATCCGTTTCTTGGCCGCCAGCCGCTGCACCCGGCGCTCGGTCTCCACACAGGCGGCGCACCCGGCTGGGGTGCCGCCCACCAGGGAGCAGAAGCCATTCTCGCCCAGCCCAAAGCTCAGCCGTTGGCTCGTTTCCTCGGGGGGCACGACCTTGAGCGATACGCCCGTGGCCTTACGGAAGGCATCCTCGTAAAAGGCCACGACCGGCAGCCGGACAAGATCATCAAATGTCACCTGTCGCACAGGCTTTAAGATTAGCAGAGCACGAAGTTTGGGCAAGCGAGTTTGTTGAGCTTGAACCGGGGGCGCCCCCCGGCTTGGGCGGCCGCCGCGGGGTCCCGGACCCTGCCCTTGGAAGTTTGATGATCAACCACTTGCGGGAGCGCGCTGGCCCGCCTGGCGCCGCTCGGGTCGGTCGCCGCCGTCGGCCCAACCGCGAGCCGCCGCCACACCAGGCGCTCCCCTCCCTCACCCGCAGCCGGCGCGCCGCCGCCGGGCGCGGGCGAACACGCGCTCCAGCCGTGGGCGCAACAGGCCGTTATTGGCGTTGATCGAGTACACATGGTCCCCGGCAACCGGGCGGCGCCAGAACTCGCCCCCGGCGCATTCCACGATGAGCCCGCCCGCGGCGATGTCCCAGAGCCGGACCCCGGCCTCGACGAAGGCGTCGAACCGCCCGCTGGCGACGTAGGCGAGATCCAAGGCCGCGGCTCCCATCATCCGCAGCTTGCGGACGCGATGAACCAACTCGTTGAAGGCGGGGAGCATGGTGTTGAGCACCGCCGGTCCCTTGCCGAAGCCCAGGGAGATGATGGTCTCCTCCAGCCGCCGCCGCCGGCTCACGCGGATGACCTTCCCGTTGAGGCGGGCCGGTGCGCCCCGGAGGCCGGTCCAGAGCTCGTCGCAAAAGGGGTCGTACACCACCCCCGCGACGGTGGTGAACGGTCCATCAGGGGGGCGGTCGTTGCCGGTGTGGAGCTGCAGGGCGATCGAGACACAGGCATGGGGGATGCCGTAACTGAAATTCACCGTGCCATCGATGGGGTCCACCACCCAGCGGGCGTCAGCGTGGGGGTCCCCGGCGACGCCCTCCTCCCCCAACAGGGCGACGGCGGGGAAGGCGGCGCGCAGTCGGCGCTCAATTAACCCCTGGCAGCGCACATCCAGCTCCAACTTGATGTCATGCTGGGATTCGGCGTTGACGGTTTTGGGGGCGCGCCAATTCCGGCGCATCACCTCGCCGGCGGCGCGGGCTGCCGCGACCGCCACCGTCAAGGCCCGCCGCTGTTCCACAGGTCTCATGCTCATCGGTTCGCCCGGCACGCCGGGTCGGGGGCACGTTCGGCGATTCCCGCCGGTGGCGTCCAGCGTTTTCGCGGGGCGCCTCCGCTCCTGGGCGGCGGGCGGCGACCCACGCCGACGGCTAGTGGTCCAGGCGCCGGACGCGGATGCGACGGAAGCAGACTTGGCCGCCGTGGTTTTGCAGCGCGAGGTAGCCGGTCTCCGCTTGGGCGAAGCCGGGCCAGTCCTTGAATTTGGTCTGGGCGATGCGCGCCTGGAGCTCCGGGCTGCCCAGCTCGTAAGCGACGATCCGCACGCCATTGAGCCAATGCTCGACGTGCCGGCCGCGGACCACGAGCCGCGCGCGATTCCATTGGCCGGCCGGGTGCAGCTTCTTGTGGGTGGGCGCGACCAAGTCATAAAGTGCTCCCGCGGAGGTCAAGGGGTCCTTGCCGTCGTCCGAGTGGTCGTCATCGACAATCTGCATCTCGGGCCCGGTGGAGTAGGTCTCGGGGCCCTGTTCGGTGACGTGGTACATAATCCCGCTGTTGGCGCCGACCGCCACCCGCCACTCCAACTCGAGCTCGAAGTCCCGGTACTGGTCCCGGGTAATCAAGTCATGTTCGTGGCCCGGGACGGTCTTGAGCAGGCCGTCCTCCACGATCCAACAGTCGGCCGGGAAGCCGCTCAGGCGATAGCCGCGCCAGGCGGCGGTCGAGTGCCCGTCGAAGAGGGTCGTCCACGCCGCGGCGGCTTGGGTGGGGACGGAGGGCAAGATCAACCCCGTCGCCAGCAGGACGGCGGAGAGGAGAGGCTTGAGGGCGGCATTCACGAGGGGCGGTGGAGTAGCTTGTTTTCTCCGATGTATCACCGGATCGGCTCGCTGCCAAGGCAATCCGGCGAGGGGGTGGTGGCGGCAGGCGCCGGGTGTGGCAACCGCCGCAAGTGCGCGCTCGCCTTTTTCGCCGACCGGGCCCACGCTGATGGGGCCCGACACCATGACCCGTCCACCGCCAGCCTCGGTCCGCGCGGACCCCCCCGCCGCCGGAGCCGGTGAGCATTCCCGGCTGGGCGGCGTGGCGCGGTGGGCTCCCGCCGGGCAAGGAGCGGCTCCGCGATGAGCGGGCTGGACTGGCTGGTGGTGGCCGGGGTGCTGGTGGCATCCGTGGTGGCCGGCGTGGCGGTTACACACCGCTCTTCCCGGCACGGAGCCGTCAGTTATTTCACGGGCGACCGCAACCTGCCGTGGT
>JAJXTA010000603.1 GCA_021784265.1 bacterium
CCAACCATGCCACCGGCGGCGCGCCGATCATGCTCAACGCCGCCAACGCGAACGCGCCGAAGGTAAACGGCATGGCGCGACCCAGACCGCTCATTTCCGAGATGTTCTTCTTGTGGGTCGCCACGTAAATCGCCCCGGCGCAGAAGAACAGGGTGATTTTGGCAAAGGCATGGTTGGCGATGTGGATCAGGCCACCCTCGATGCCCGTGGGCGTCAGCAGCGCCACCCCCAAGACGATGTACGCCAGTTGGCTGACCGTCGAGTACGCCAGCCGCGCCTTCAGGTTGTCTTTGCTCAGGGCCACAATCGACGCCGTCAAAATTGTAATCGAGACGAAATACGCCGTCGGCAACCCCAAATGCAGGGCGCTCAGCCGGTCCACCCCAAAGACATAGAGCATGACGCGCACGGTCGAGAAGACCCCCACCTTGACCACCGCCACGGCGTGCAGCAGGGCGCTCACCGGGGTGGGCGCCACCATCGCGCTAGGCAACCAGTTGTGCAACGGCATCAGCCCGTTCTTGGCAAAGCCGAGGATGCAGCAGGCGTAGAGCGCCGTCACCACCCAGCGCTGGGCGTCCGCCGGTAGGATGCCCGCATGAATATTCCGGGCGAAGTCCAGGTTCCCGGTGAGCAGGTAAATCAGCGCCATGGCCGGCAGCACCAGGCCCTTGGCGGCCGAGGTGAGATAGACCAGGTACTTCTTCGCGCTCTCGTAGCTTTCCCCATCCTGGTGGTGCGCCACCAGCGGGTAGGTGCAGATGCTCACAATCTCGTAGAAGAGATAGAGGGTGAGCAGATTGTCCGCAAACGCGCACCCGATCGCGCCAAACAAGGCCAGCGCGAAGCAAGCGTTGAAGCGCGTCTGCGCGTGTTCCTCCAGCCCGCGCATGTAACCGGCGGAATAAAACACCGTCACCACCCACAGGAACGAGGCGGCGAGGGCGAAGATCATCGAGAGGGCGTCGGCCCGCAACGTGATGCTCAGGCCCGGCAAGAGCGAAAAGACACAAAAGGAGAGGGTCTTGCCGGCCCGAACGTCGGGCACCAGCGACGCCACGAGACCAAACAACGCGGCGGCGGCCAGGAACGAGCAGGTCTCGCGCACATTGGGCCGCGCTCCCGTCACCATCACCAACACCGCCCCGGCCAGGGGAACTAGGACGGCCAGCAACAGCCGCGGATCGTGGAGGGGTTCCATGCGCTAACCTTTGAGTTCCGAGAGGTCCCGCGTCGAGACCGACCGGTACTGGCGATAGACGGCGATCACGATGCTCAGCACAATCGCGACTTCGGCCGCCGCCAAACCCATGATGAACAGCACGAAGAGCTGCCCCACCGTCGGGTCCGCCGCCACAAACCGGTTGAACGCCAGCAGATTCAGGGAGGCGGCGGAGAAGATCAATTCCCCGGCGATCAGCATCCCGATGAGCGTCCGCCGCCGGATCAAGCCATAGAGCCCGGCGGCAAAAAGGAACGCCCCGACCAGGAGGTAAACGCCGGGCTCTTCGTAGATCGGCAGATGGGTCATAGCTGACTCCTTCCCGGCCGGGCGATGACCAAGGCGCCGAGGATGGCCACCAGCAGCACGACCGAGATCAACTCGAACGTCAGACTATGGGTCGTGAGGAGCGCCCGCCCGACTGCCGGGACCGAGCCATCGTTGAGCCGCGCCGGCGGAGGCGCCCACGCGACCTGCCCCGCCAACCGCGCCAACCCCCAGAACACCCCCCCGCTCGCAAAGAGCGCCGCCGCGCTCCACCCCGCCGTGGCCGCCCGCGGCGCCGCGGTCCGGCTCTCGTCCGGTTCGGCCAGCATGATGGCGAAGACGATTGTCACGCAGACCGCCCCGACATAAATCAGCAGCTCCATCAGCGCCAGGAAGGGGCTGTGCAGGAAGTAATAGAGCCCGGCCAATCCCAGACAACACAGGGCCAAGCCGCACACACTGCGGATCACCCGGGTGCTCAGGGCGGCTAACAGCGCCCCGGCCACCGTGGTGGCCAAGAAGACGAGGAAGATGCCGCTGAGCACCGCGGCGGCGGCGGGGAACTTGATCATTTCGCCTCCGTCTTCACCGCCTCCACCTTGACCGGTTCTGGCTCGCGGACCACCGCCCCCACGGGGGGGTTCGCCCGCGCCTCCGCCTCCAGCCGCTGGAACAGGTCCAGGATGAACTCCTCCTTGCTCGTGGCGGCCAAATTGTAGGCGCGGCTGAAGCGGATGGCGTTGCTCTTGCACGCCTCGACGCACGAACCGCACAGGCTGCACTTCGTGAAATCCAACTTGAATTCCGTCACCGACTTTCGCTTTTCCCCCTCGAACTTCATCCCCTCGACGCTGATGCAGTCGCTCGGGCAGGCCTTCTCGCACGACTTGCAGGCGAAGCAGATGGCCTTGCCCGTCGCCGGATCGCGCACCAGCTCGATATGGCCGCGGAACCGGGCGGGGATCTTCAAGGTCTCGTGCGGGTACTGAACCGTGACCGGACGCTGGAACACCTGCCGCAGGGTGATCCACAAGCCGATGAGCGGGCTGCGGAAGCCCAGCACCCGTTCGGTGAGCGCGCGTTTCATCCCAGAGACCACGAAGTGTGACCAGCGCGCTGGACAGCACCACGGTGAGCAGCGCGAGAGGAATAAGGATTTTCCAAGACAGGTTGAGCAACCCATAAAATTGCGTCCGAGGAAAGGTCCAGCGAACCCAGATCACCGAGAAGACCAGGACGTACATCTTGAGCAGGAACCACCAGGGCCCCGACCAGATCCCGATGGGACTCTCCCACCCGCCCAGGAACAGGATCGTGCCCAGGCAGCAGCCCACCACGATATTGGCGTATTCCCCCATGAAGAACACGCCGAAACCCATGCCCGAGTACTCCGTGTAGGCGCCCGCCACCAGCTCGCTTTCCGCCTCCGCCATGTCGAAGGGCGCCCGGTTGGTCTCCGCCAGCATGCAGGTATAAAAGATGAGGAACGTTAAGGGCATGAGCGGATTCACGCCGAGGCGAAAAACGTTCCACTTCCAGAATCCGCCCGCCTGTTGGCGCACGATCTCGTTCAGGTCCATCGTGCCCGTGGTCAGCAGCAGGGTGATCACGACCAGGAGCATCGGGATTTCGTAGGCGACGTTTTGGGAAACGACGCGCGCCGCCGAGATGATGGCGTATTTGTTCCGCGAGGCCCAGCCGCCCAACATGATGGCCATGACGTTGATCGAGCCGAAGGCGAACACCATGATCAGCCCCACGTTGATGTTGCGCGGCACCAGCGACGCCCCGAACGGGATCGTGGCAAAGGACATCA
>JAJXTA010000604.1 GCA_021784265.1 bacterium
GGCAGGCGAGCGGCGGCGACGAGTTTCGAGCCTCCAGCTCGGGTCGCCGCCGGTCGCCACGCGTAACGGACTCGCCTGCCTGCCGCCGGACTGCGCCATTTTGACCCACAGATTCCGCCACAGAACCGAAATAGTCAACACTCAGGGTTCGGCGTAGAAATGAGAGGTTGGCTTCCGTCCAGCCGACGTCAAGCATATGGCAACCGCAGTCCGAGAGCGCGGAGGCACCGCCGCCCGCATCACGAGTCCAAGGGCTAAAAACCGGATTCTCTTCGACTTCATATAGAAGCGCTGAGGCGTATTGAAACGCCGCTATTGCGTGGCCAGCCGTGATCGTCTCCCACCAATCGTTCCAAAGCCTTTCGACATCGGAGAACAAAACACCGTAGGATGCAAGAGACTGGATCCAACGATAGGGTGAGGCCCCCATGCCAGAGAAGTGGAGCGAGTGCTCGGCATCCAACCGGTCGAGAATGGTGTTCCGCAGGTAGCGAGCAAATGCCACCCGCTCCGGTTCGCTGAAAACCTTCTTCAGTGCGCTTCCCTTCAGCAGTGCCGGCCAGAAATGCTCGACAAACCCTCCGTAGCCCGCCTGATCGCCTTCAAACAAGTCACGTCGCCACGCGGTGAGCAAAAGCGGAATCAAATGCCGCAGCAGTTCGGGCTGAAGCTCCATATACCGCATATCGAGCGCGTAATTCACCAAATCGGCTGGATCGGGGCTGGCGGTTTGGACTCCACATAAGCGCCGGTAGTGGCTCGGGTCATAGTCAAAGGGCTCCTGGGTAATTCGGTCGGGAACTCCCTTCGACTGGATAACCCGCCGAACGTCCTGAAGTGAGGCGCGCATCAGTGGTTTGTTCGCTATGGGATTCCGTTGAAAACCCCCATCTGCGTTGGGGCTCCCAGCACCGCGTCTTCGGGCCCAACCGGCAAAAAGTGGACGCGGTAACCGAAGCGCTGGCAGATGCCGGCCGCCCATGTGTTAAACTCCGCGCGAGTCCACTCAAACCGATGGTCTTTGTGCCGGAACTTGCCCGCGGGAAGGGTCTCCCACTTCACATTGTATTCCGCGTTCGGCGTGGTCAAAACGATGGTTGCGGGCCGAGCGCACTCAAAGAGGACGCGCTCGAAAGCAGCCAAGCGGGGCGGATCTAGGTGTTCGATCACTTCCACCACTGCCGCGGCGTCAAACCCGGCCAGGCGCTGCCGAAAACATCCCCGAGAGCCACACTGAGGAATGAGGAGCCTACGTAGGGACGGTCATTGACATACCGCTCCAGCGAATACCCCTCACCAGAGGGACCCCGCCGGTGGCGCACCAGCCCGACCGGGTCCACCTCCAGGAGGAGCGCAGCGGTGCAGCGCTCCGGGGTTGCTTCCGAGTAAAAGACATGTGCCGTGCCAAAGCTCTGCGGAAAGGATTGCACCCGGGCCGGGTTCTTACGCAGCAGGTAACCCAGGTCCGTGGCTGGGGTATGTGTTGTGGTGATGGTCAGCAGCATGCTGGTCCTTTTTCAGAATCATCCGGTCGCGCGGGTTCTCTCGGGTTCTCTCGGATTCGGCCTGGCGGCTGCGGGCGTGAATCCGCTCGATCGGTTGAGCCACGGATTGGTCTTCCCGCGCCCGGGCGCCCGGGCAGCGCTGGCGTTTTTGCCCGTCGTAGAGGCCGGAGGGAGAAACGTCCAGATAAAAACGGCGTTGGAGCAGCAGGTGTGGGTCAAAGTGGCGCAGTCCGACGGCAGGCAGGCGAGTCCGTTACCTGCCTACCTGCAGGCAGGCGCGCGGCGACCGGCGGCGACCCGAGCTGGAGGCTCGAAACTGGTCGCCGCCGCTCCCCTGCCTGCCGCTCGACAGCTTGGCTGGCGTTGACGCCCCTCGGCGATCGAACGACCGAAGGCTCGGCGGCGATGCAAGCTGTTAACGCCGTGGTGGGTGCGGTCTTGCGGCCCAAGATTGAACCCATCAATTCTACTGAGGAGGCGTTTCATTGTGTTTTTCGTCCTTGTGACCCCGATTCTCTGTCCGTCAATTCGAGGCAACCTCACAGGATCCTCAGGGAAGACCAGAAGCGGCGGCTGCCGGGCGGCGCGGAGAAACTGCTTGGCCTGTGCCGGAATTCTGGAAGACTCGTCGGGATGCACCTCGGTCGCAAGACACCCTCGAACGGCGGATGCCGGCTGTATGGCGGCGGCTGACGCCACCGCGGCTCGTGCCACTCCGTGGTGGCGGCTGCTCACCCGCTACCATTGGTATGTCCTGATCCTGGCCGCCTGCGGTTGGCTCTTTGATTGTTTCGATCAGCAAATCTTCACGATGTCGCGCTCGATCACGATGCGCGACCTCCTCCCCCAAGCCGATCCGGCAACCCAACTGACGCTGGGCAATTGGGCCACGTCTATCTTCATTGTGGGGTGGGCGACCGGGGGGCTGATCTTCGGCACCATCGGGGACAAATGGGGCCGGGCGAAAACCATGGCGGCGACCATCCTGGTCTATGCCTTGTGCACCGGCTTGAGCGGTTTCGCGCGCTCCTGGGGCAGCTTCACCCTGTTTCGGTTCCTGACGGGCGCGGGCGTGGGCGGCGAGTTCGCCGTCGGGGCCGCCTTATTGGCGGAGGTGATGCCCGAGGGGGCGCGGGCGCACGCCTTGGGCACCCTTCAAGCCTTGTCGGCCATCGGGAACATCCTCGCCGCGATCTCCCTGGGGGTGGTGGTACCCGGCGACAAGCTGGGTTGGGGCTGGCGCGGGCTCTACTATCTGGGCGCCGCCCCGGCCTTCATCGCCGTCTTCATCTTCGCCCGGCTCAAGGAACCCGACCGCTGGGTGGTGGCCAAGGCCGCCGCCGTGCGCGCCCAAACCACCGCCCGAATGGGCCGCATCCGGGATTTGTTCACCGACCCCCGCTGGCGACGCCATACGCTGGTGGGCTTGGCGCTTGCCATCGCCGGCCAGATCGGCTTGTGGGGGGTGGGTTTCTACACCCCGGAACTGATCGACGCGGCCATCCCGGCGGTGGAAACCGCCGCCCGCCCCAAGTTCACCGCCATCCTGGATGCCGACTCGCCGGCTACCCGCACCGCCGCTCTCCAGGCCCTCAGCGAGGCCGAACGGCGCAAGTTCGCCAACCTCCTCCTCCGGCTCACCCGTACCCGGGAGGACCGCCCGGTGGCGGAGGTGATCGCCACCCCCCTTACCCCCGTCCTCCGGGAACAATGCCGGGATCTGCTCCGCCACGCCGTGCCCGAGGACCGGAAGACGAACCTGAAGATGTGGGGCGGCATTTTGCTCCAACTT
>JAJXTA010000605.1 GCA_021784265.1 bacterium
CCATGGTCATGGTCATGCCGCCATTGGGCTGTGTGCCGTTGGCGGAGAAGGCGCCGATCGGACCCGAGTTACTTTGGGTCGTGAGACTGGAGAACATGGTCTGGCCGAGGCCGGTGGCCATGGCCATGCCGGGCATGATCTTGATGAGCTCGGCGGCGTCGCGGCCCTGGATGGCGAGCTCGTTGATCATGTGCTCATTGAGCGTCTGGCTGGTCTGGCCGGTGTCGGTGGGCACGGAGACTTCGCCGGCGGAGACGACCTCGACGGTCTGCTTGGCGCTGGCGACTTCAAGCTTGATGTTGGGCAGCGTGAGGCTGGCGGCCTGGGTGAAGGCGATGTCTTTCTCTTCCCAGATATTGAAGCCGGGCGCGCTGACACTGACCGTGTAAGTACCGGGCTGGACGGCGGAGAAGTTGAAGAAGCCGGACGAGTTCGACACCGACTGGCGGGTGGCGTTGGTGGCCTGATCCTTGAGGACGATGGTGGCGTTGGGGACAACGGCGCCCGTGCTATCGGCGACGGTGCCGCTCAATTGCCCGGAGCGGACCTGCGCTTGAAGGGAAGCTGGGACCACCAGCAGCAGAACGAAGAGCGAAGCCGTGAGGGCGGCGGTGAGACGAACTCCGAAGCGCGCGAACACCGACCAAGGCTCCGACGTAGCAGATCTTAACATGGACCTCTCCTACCCAAGTTTTCGAAATAGAACCCCGCGCAAAACCGTAAGCGCCGAGCGTAGCCCCTAACAGAGGCTCATCTATTGACCCAAAGGTGCGGTCGACACGTGGTACGACAGCACACTAACTACAAAGCATTATTGGATTGAGGATAAATCAGGGTTCATCGATTGTCAATGCTGTATTCACCTTTTTTTGGTGTTCACGTGTTCATTGCGGACGGCAGGATGAGGGACGTATGGGCGTGAGTGTGAACAACTGTCTGTAAGTGGCACGTGGGCAGCGGGTTAACGTTACCAAACGGAAGATGGACCAGGATGTGTCCGGAGCGCGGGCCGGGCACGTGGCGGTGCGGCTTGCACGCAAGGGACGGGGTAACGATGTAAACGGTGGAATGTGTGGGGTAAGTGACTTGGCGCCGAGGCAGTTGACGGGGCGAGGCGGAGGTGAAAGGGCTGGACGAAGGCGCCGCGGCTAGACCTCGATCAGGTTGAGGCCGGAGATTTTCCTGAAGTGGCGTTCGTTGCGGGCCGCGACTGCGTTGCCGCGCTCCAGCGCGCGGGATCGGTCGAAAGTTATGCTCGGGCGTCCGGCGGGGGATGGGCGACGGGAAGGCGGACGCTCCGTTGCCGTCGCGGCTCGGTGACACATTCGGCGCGCCAGCGGCGGATGACCACGCTGGGATCCAGGATTACTCCCAGGATGGTGGGTTCCATGGTTCGCCGCGGCGAGGGCGATGCACGCGGATAGCAGGAGGACTTCGGGAATGCGGGAGCGGATGATCGCGACCGGGCGATTGTCCTGCTCGATCACGACTTCAGCGCCCTCCCGAGGCCGTCGATTGCATCGCGCACAACGCAGCCGCGCGGCTTGCGCGGCTTACGGCGCTGTGGACCTTCGCTCAAGGCAAGGCCTGCCGGCACTCTGCCCGGGCTTACGCCGGCGGCCGGTGCGCCCGTGGATGTCTCGAAGCACTTCACATCCTCGTCGATGAAGCCGGAGATGCAGAGATTCCCAGACTTGTTAAACGCCACCTGACCGCCGCGGCGCCTGCGGGCCACGACCGGATTTGGCGCGGATGGAGCGCCGTGAGATCGGCGGCCAGGTATTCGAAGATGTAGTCCGGCGCGTTCGAGTCTCCCCCTGTTTCGTTGCGGGGCGCGGTCCGGTCAACGGCCGGCCCCGCGGCGCCAGCGACGGAGGACACGGGTTCCTCACAACGGCGGCGCGACGGCGACGCCATGGTCGATATCCGATTCGGTAAGGGTGTAGCTGTGTGACGAAATGGTAGTTACATCCACGATCAGTGAGTAGTTCAGGGCCGTGTACAGGTTCGAGTCGAACAGCACCTGGCCGCGGTACACTCCATCGGGGTCCTTTCGCAACTCGACCTTTTGGCCGGTAGTGCCGACGTCCACCTCGACCGAACTCGGGCTGGCCTCGGTGGTGTAGGAAAAGCCCAGCGCCTCGAGAGTGAGGAACGGCCCCTCGACCCGGATCAGGCTCTGTCCCTTCAGGCCGGCGTAGATCACCTGGTTGGAGGGGTCCACGCCAGGGATCGAAGTTTCGGCATCGAAGTAAACCCCGGACACGCGCTTGGTGAGGCGATTACTGAGCTTGTGATTGTTGTTGGTGACGTCCAGCGGGATCCAGTGATGGCCATTATCGCGGGAGAAGGCGATACCGCCGTAGCCAGCCCCGGCGACCCGGATCTTAGGATGGAAAACGTCAAAGGCCATCCACGCTACCGAACAGCCGTTGGCGAAGGGATCGGATTGCCCGTATTTTGCCCCGCCCGCTCCCCGCGAACCATTGCAGCCCATCACGTATTCTCCGCGGTTGGTGGCAATGTTGGAGAGAGCGAAATTCGGATAGGGGTTGCCGGCCAGCAGAAAATCCGGGGTCCAGGTGTTGCCGGAATCTCTGCTGACCTCGACAAATCCGCCGGCCACGTCCACCGCCCACAGCTCGGCGGGATCGAAGGGGTTTACATAGAAATTATCGGCCTGCCCGAGTTGGTTGAAGGGATTGTCCGGCGAGCCGGATGCGGAGGCCCATCCCGGGATCTGGTTGTTATCGGAGACCACACCACGATAGATCTGTCCGATCTTGCGGCCGTTGTTGAAGCTCGCCGCCGGCTTGTTGGGGTTGCTGTTAAGGGTCGTGAGAACGTACACGTTCAAGCTGCCCGACGAGTGTCCACCGCCGGCTTGCATTTTTTCGATGTCGCAAGGCAGAAAATGGTCATTTGGCGACATATCTTCCCACTTGGTTGGGTCCAGCGTAGTGTTGCGCACAACCCACTCCACCTGAGACGGGTCACACTTACTCGGATCGAAATCCTCGAGCGCGATGTAGTCGCTGTGGGTCACGGGAGTCGAGAGCTCGGAGGGTGTGGTCATTACCGCCAGCAGGCCGCCCGACCCGGCGCCCTGGTAGCCGGGGTCAAAGTCGGCGCCGAGCGGCAGAAGTGGGATGGTGGGTGAGGCGTAGGTATCCACCATCCAGGAGAACGTTCCCCCGGAGAAGGGCGGGTTGTACAGAGCATGGTATGCCTTGTTGCGCGCGAGCAACACCTGCTCGGGGAAGGCCGGATCGACCAAAGCCTGGCCGGCGTCGCCGA
>JAJXTA010000606.1 GCA_021784265.1 bacterium
TCCCCCAGGCACCGTCGCTGGCAGCCTTTTGGGCAAATCTAGCCGCGGGCCGCGACGCGATTCGCACCGTGCCGCCCGACCGCTGGGACCTCGAGCGGTTCTACGACCCCGACCCGCTGGCACCGGGCAAGACCAACCTGCGGTGCGGTGGCTTCCTCGACGATCTCTACTGCTTCGATTCGCTCTTCTTCAATATCTCGCCCGAAGAGGCCCGGGTGATGGACCCGCAGCAGCGGCTGGTTCTGGAGGAGGCGTGGAAGGCCCTCGAGGACGCGGGCTACCCGGCGGGCGCGTTGAGTGGACGGCGATGCGGTGTGTTCGTGGGAGCGGCGCACGGGGATTTCGACCGTTTGCTCACGCCGCTGCCTCAGGCCAACGACAGTCAAGCCTCGCTCGGCAACTCGTGCGCGATCCTGCCGGCGCGCATCGCTTACTTCCTGAACCTCAGGGGCCCGTGCTTTGCCCTGGATACCGGCTGCTCTTCCTCGCTGGTGGCGGTGCATCAGGCATGCCAAAGCCTCCTGACCGGCGAGAGCGACTTGGCCTTGGCCGCCGGCGTCAACGCCCTGAACACTCCGGACCGGTTCATCTTCTTCTCCAAAGCCGGCATGGCTTCACCCACGGGACGCTGCTGGACGTTCGACAACGCGGCTGACGGCTTTGTGCCCGCCGAGGGCGTCGCGGTGGTGGTCTTGAAGCTGCTGGACGCCGCCCTCCGCGACGGTGACCGCATCGAAGCGGTGATTCGCGCTTCGGGGATCAATCAAGACGGCAAGACCAACGGTATCACCGCCCCCAGCGCCACTTCCCAGACCGAGTTGGAACTGGCGGTCTATCGACGCGCGGACATTAACCCTGACAGCCTGGGTTACGTCGAAGCCCACGGCACCGGCACGAAGCTCGGCGACCCGATCGAAGTGCAGGCCCTCACCGACGCCTTCCACCGGTCCACCCAGCGCCGCCAGTTCTGCGCCTTGGGCTCGGTGAAGACCAACATCGGCCATGTCATGGCCGGAGCCGGCATCGCCGGGTTGGTCAAGGTCGTCCTCGCCCTGCGGGCACGCCAGATACCTCCCTCGCTCAATTTCAGAACACCGAACGAACACTTGGACCTCGCGGCCAGCCCCTTTTATGTGCCCACAACGCTGACGGAATGGCCGGTGGTAGCAGGGCGCCCGCGCCGCGCCGCCCTGAGTTCGTTCGGTTTCAGCGGCACGAACGCCCACGTCGTCCTCGAGGAGTGCGTGCCCACCACGGCTCCCGCGGAGCCGGAGTCGCCCGCGCCGCCCCGCTTCCTAGCCACCTTGTCCGCCCGTACCCCAACCGCGCTCACCGCGCGCGCCGAGGAGTTGCGCCGGTGGTTGGAGGGACCCGGCTCAAGCTGTTCCCTTCCGCGACTCTGCCAAACGCTCAACGCCCACCGCACTCATCTGCCAATCCGCGCGGCGTTGGTGTTTACGTCGAGCCGGGAATTGGCCGAGCAACTGGGCGCGGTGGGCCGCAGCCAGTCCCCGGGCGGCACGGTCTTGGCGGCCCCGAGCGCCGGGAGTGAGACGCCCCAACCGCCAGACCCGGGGGAGGACCATCCCTCGCTGCCGTGGCGGGAGCTCGTGCGGCGCGACACCCACATCGTGCGCGCCCACCTGCTTGACCTAGCCCGGCGCTACGCTGCGGGCCAGGAGATCGACTGGACGGGCTTCTATGACCGCCTGCGCTTGCCTCCATTGTCGCTCCCGCCGTATCCCTTCGCTCGTGAAGAGCTGCGGCCGCACCCCCTCCCAACGACCGCCTCGCCGGAGGCTGATCGCGTCGAGGTTGCGGCCGAGCGCGCGCACCCTCTCGTCCAGGCGGCGGCTCCCTCCTCCGGGGCTTTGGAGGCCACCGCTTGGCTCCGGCCCGACGACACGTTACTCAAGGATCACGTGGCGGGCGGCCAGATCCTCGCTCCCGCCGCCGTCCTGGTCGAGCTTGCCCGCGCCGCGGTCCAACGCGCCTTGCGGCCGCGCCGCCTGGCGGCGCTGACTCGGCTCTTCTGGCATAAACCACTGGTGATCGGCTCGGGCCCGGTAGAAGTGCGCGTCCGGGTCGAGGCGCGGTCCGGCAAGCCGACCGTTACCCTCATGTCGGTGGGCGACGGGACTGCGGAGGTTTATGTGGACGGCGAATTCACCACGACCGAATCTGCTGGTCCCGCGGCGAGCGACAGGGGCGCGGCCGAGCCGTTGGTCCGGGAAGAAATCGAGGGGCGCTGCCCTGAGCTCTGGGAACAGCACCAGGTCTATGAGAGCTTCAAGTTGGCTGGCTGGAATTACGGCCCGGCCTATCAGGCCCTGCGGACGCTCCGCTTCAGTCCCGAGGAGGCCATCGCCGACCTGGTCATCCCCACCCCGTTCGAACCCCACGATGCTGTCGGTTACGGCTGGTTCCCACCGCTCTTGGACGGGGCCATGCAAGCCGCCGTCGGTCTCTGGTCGGAGGCCGTCCGCGCCGGAGTCCGCTACTTGCCCATCTCCATCGAGCGGATGGTCTGGCGGGAGCCGCTGACGAGCGCCGCTTGGGCTTATCTGCGGGCCGATTCTCATTGCCGCAACGGGAACCCGACCCGAAAGCTCGACGTGACGATTGCGAATTCCGAGGGGCGTGTGCTGGCGCGGATCGAGGGGTTGACTCTTCGCCGTCAAGTGTTTGGAAATCAAGAAGATAGCAATACAAACCTCAACCCAAACTGGGCGCGCGGGATCCTGGAGCGGGTGCGGCAACGTGAACTCAGCCGTGAGAGCGCACGGAAAATGCTGGAGGCATTCTTGCAATAAGATCGGCCATGTCGTTTGATCTGGACAAACTCTTGCGCCGCTTGGAGTTGGGCGAAGTCGAGGTCGAAGAGGCCTTGGACA
The DNA here is from genome assembly GCA_021784265.1 of bacterium. Classification (GTDB taxonomy): domain Bacteria; phylum Verrucomicrobiota; class Verrucomicrobiia; order Limisphaerales; family J093; genus JAJXTA01. The sequence continues at coordinate 2,895 of JAJXTA010000606.1, forward strand.
CGTTCCTGCGTCAAGCCACACCGGCGTCCGGCGGCGAACCCGCCGGTCCGGGGACACGTCCGCCGGTGGCGGAAGTCCGCCCTGGCGAAGGGCGGGGCGACCTCGGTGGCGTAACCGCTCCCCGTTCCTCGCCGGACCGGGCCATCACCTATCTCCGCGAGGTCATCAGCCGAGTGACGGGGATTCGCCCCGAGACCATTGATCCCCGGCAACCGTTCGAGCGTTTCGGCATCGACTCGATCATGGTCACCCGGCTTAACCGGCTCCTCGAGGCTGATTTTGGAGAGCTCTCCAAAACCCTGTTCTTCGAATACCATAACCTGGTCGAGCTGGCGCAGTTCTTTGTCGCCCAGCACCGCGACACTCTGGACCGCTTGACCAGGGTGACGGCCCAAACAGCT
>JAJXTA010000607.1 GCA_021784265.1 bacterium
GTCAGCGTCTTTACCAAGCCAGGGGTCAAACCTTAGGCCCGCTGGCGGGTCGGCGCTCCGGCCACGCAGCCAAGCGGCCGGACCGGCGGGACCGGCGAGACCCCACCACCCCGCCCAACGCACGCCGCTTCCGCGCCCCCTGACCACCGGGCGGCGGCGGTCGCGGCGGAAGGCGGAAAGGCGGCCAGGCACCCAGGCGGAAAGTTCCGCAAAATGAGGACTTGCCAACCCGCCCCGCGCCGGGTAGTGTTCCCGCTCTTTTGAGTCCTGCCGCCATCGCGGCGGTGAAGGCAGCCCGGGCGCTGCCAGCGGATCGTTGAGTTGATTTGATTTATGGCAGTTCGAATTCGTTTGAAGCGGGTCGGCACGACCAACACGCCAGCCTATCGGATTGTGGTCGCTGACGGCCGCAGTCCCCGCGATGGCCGGTTCATCGAGGAGATTGGCTCCTACCAGCCGTTGCTCAAGGCCAACAATGTCACCCTCAAGCTGGAGCGCGCGCGGTATTGGCTGAGCAAAGGGGCCCAGCCATCCGACACGGTGGCGAGCTTCATCAAGCGGGCCGCTAAACTGGCGGCGGCGGCGCCGGCGTGAGACCTTAGCGGCGCGTGGCACCCATGCAGGCCTGGCTCGAATACGTGGTGCGCGGGTTGGTGGATCGGCCTGACGCGGTGACCGTCACGCCGGTGGAGCGGGATGGCCTGACCTTGTATGAACTGCGGCTGCACCCCGGCGATGTGGGCAAGATCATCGGCAAGCAGGGCGCGACGATCCATGCCCTCCGCTCGCTCCTCTTGGTGGGGGGAGCCAAGCGCGGGGTGCGGTGTGCCTTGGATATCGTCGAGGACCAGCCGCCACCGCCCTCACCCGCCGCGGCGTAACCGGGAGCCCGCTGGCGACCCGGGCCACCCGCCGCCGGTCTCGCCCCGGAGCATGAGAATCGACGTGCTCACCTTGTTCCCGGGCATGTTCAGCGGGCCGCTGGATGAGAGCATTGTCCGCCGCGCCCGCACGGCTGGCCGCCTGGAGCTGCGGGTGCATAACCTGCGCGACTGGGCCGTGGACCGCCACCGGACGGTGGACGATCGGCCCTTTGGCGGTGGCCCGGGCATGTTGCTCAAGCCCGAACCGCTCTTCGCCGCGGTCGAGCAGTTGCGCGGCGAACGAACGCGGGTGATCCTGCTCAGTCCGGCGGGGCGTCCGTTTGACCAAGCCACGGCCCGCGCGCTGGCCGAACAAGAAAGCCTGCTCCTGGTGTGCGGGAGCTACGAAGGCGTGGACGAGCGGGCGCGCGAGCAGTTGATGGACGAGGAGCTGTCCATCGGCGACTATGTGCTCACCAACGGCGCGCTGCCGGCGATGGTGATCATCGACGCGGTAACGCGGCTGCTGCCCGGGGTCTTGGGCGACGACGAGAGCGCGCGGGATGAGTCCTTCAGCCAGGGGTGGCTGGAGTACCCGCACTATACGCGCCCGGCGGAGTTTCGCGGGATGAAGGTCCCCGAGGTGCTGCTCTCGGGCCACCACGCGGAGATCGCGCGGTGGCGGAGGGCGCAGGCCCGAGCCCGCACGGCGGCGCGCCGGCCGGACCTGCTCCCCGGCGCCGCGGATTCGCCCCCGAGCGGGGCAAACGACGAATAACGATTTTATGAATCAGGCACTATTGGATAAGATTGAATCGACGCACTTCCGCAAGGAACCGCTGGAGTTCCAAGTGGGCGATAACGTGCGTGTTCACACCAAGGTTGTCGAAGGCGACAAGGAACGCATCCAGGTCTTTTCAGGGGTGGTGATCGGTCGGCGGGGCCATGGCCTCAACGCGACCTTTACCGTGCGGCGGATCAGTTACGGTGAAGGGGTGGAGCGCATCTTCCCGATCCACTCCCCGCGGGTGGAAAAGGTCGAAGTCGAGCGCCTCGGCGCGGTGCGGCGCGCCAAGCTTACCTACCTGCGCAAACGGGTGGGCAAAGGGGCGGTGGCCGTGAAAGAACGCGAGACGCACGGCGCCGCTGCCGCGACTGCCGCCGAAACCGCTCCCGCTCCCGCTCCCGCTCCCGCCGCCGCCTCGGCCCCGGCCAGCGCGGAAGCGGCCCCCGCGTCGAAGCCCAGCGAGAGCCCAGCCCAGTAGCTTGGATCGGTTGGCCTTCGAGCGCGGGTTGTTGCGCGCGGGGATTCGCCACGTCGCTGGCGTGGACGAGGTGGGACGAGGACCGTTGGCGGGTCCCGTCGTCGCCGCCGCAGCCGTCTTTGCGCCGGGGCTCATTGAAAGCGGCTTGCCCGCCGAGTTGAAGGGGCTCAACGATTCGAAGCAACTTTCCCCGGCCGCGCGGCGGCGGTACTTCGCTCTCCTCACGAACCACCCGGGCGTCCGCTATGCGGTGGCCCAGGTCGAAGCGGGGACCATCGACCGGCTCAACATCCTGCAGGCCACCCATCGAGCGATGAATGAGGCGCTGGCGCGCTTAGCCCCACCGCCCGAACACGTCCTGGTGGATGGGCTCTTGGTGCCCTCATTGGCCTTCCCCCAGACACCCCTGGTGAAGGGCGACGCCCGCAGCTACTCGATTGCCGCGGCCAGCGTGGTGGCCAAGGTCACCCGGGATGCGCTCATGGGCGAGTACGACCGCCTCTATCCGGCCTACGGTTTCGCTAGTCACAAGGGATACGGGACCGCCGCCCATTTGGAAGCCCTCGCCCGCCACGGCCCGTGCCCGATCCATCGCCGGAGCTTCGCTCCGCTCAAAGCCGCGGCGGGGCGGCGCGCGGGAGGTTAGGCGCAAGCCAAGGCTGAGCCGGGGTTCTCCGGTTCTCCGCCCGGTGTCAAGTCTGCCATTGCCCTGCTGGCGGGGATGCTCCCATACTTCGCGGCTATGTCGAGTGTGCGGCGGCAGTACCCATTTGATTTGATCGAGGCCAAGTGGCAAGCGCGGTGGGCGGGGCAGCAGACCTTTCGGGCGTTCAATCCCGGCGACACCATCCCCGAGCAGCACCCGTTCGCCCGACGCCACCAGCTTGGGGGCCCTGCTTCTGCCGATCAGTTGCCCCCAAAGTTCTACGTGTTGGACATGTTCCCCTATCCTTCCGGGGCGGGGCTGCACGTGGGCCACCCGGAGGGTTATACGGCGACCGACATCCTCGCTCGCTACCACCGCGCGCTGGGTTACAACGTGCTGCACCCCATGGGCTGGGACGCCTTTGGCCTGCCGGCCGAGCAGTACGCGGTCCGCAGCGGCCAGCACCCACGCCAAGCCACCGACGCCAATATGCGGAGCGTAAAACGCGAGATC
>JAJXTA010000608.1 GCA_021784265.1 bacterium
CAGCGGCGCCAGGTGCTGCCCCTCTTGGCGGAGCTGGGCACGCCTGAGGCCCTCGCGGCGGCGCGGAGCGCCAGCACCGACGCCGACCCGGAGCTGGCCAAGGAAGCGGTCCGGGTGCTCGCGCAGTGGCCGAACGCGGCCCCCGCTGGTTCCTTGCTGGCCCTGGCCCGCCAGGCCACGGACCCCACCCTGCGGACGCTGGCGCTGCGCGGGGCGATCGACGTCGCGGGACAAGAGCCTGAGGCGGCGAAGCGCTTGGAACTCCTGCAACAGGCCCTCGCCACCGCCACCCGCCCGGACGAGAAGAAACAGGCCCTGGGCCAGTTGAGCCAAGTCCACACTCCGGCGGCGCTGGACGCGGCGCTCCAGCAGCTCCACGATCCCGCCCTCCGCCAGGAGGCCTCCGCCGCGGCGCTGACCATCGCCGAGAAGGTGGCCCCCGCCCACCCCAAGCTCGCCGATGCCGCCGCCGCCCAGGTGCTCGAGCAGGTCAACGAGGCCGGGGTCGTCGGGCGGGCCTGGGCCTTGCGCCTCAAGCCCAAGAGCGCGGCTTCGTTTCTGCGCGATTGGGTGGTCAGCGGCCCCTACCACCAAGCGGGAGCGGTTGGGGCGATGGCCTTGTTCAACATCCCCTTCGCGCCCGAGCAGCCGGGGCAAAAAGTCCAGTGGCAGTCCGTCCCCTCGGCGGAGCACGTCAATCTTGGGGCGATGTTTCCCGGCCAGGAGAACTGCGCCGCGTACCTCCGCACTCGTATTTTGGCGCCGCGGGCCGGTCGTGCGGTGCTGCTGATGGGCAGTGATGACGGGATCAAGGCCTGGCTCAATGGGGTGGTGGTTCACGCCAACAATGTCGATCGCGGGGAGGTGGCGGACCAGGATGCCGCTCCCGTCCAGCTCAAGAAAGGCCCGAACGATCTTCTGTTGAAGATCACCCAGGGCGGCGGGGGATGGTCGGCCTGCGCCCGGATCGTGGGTGAGAACGGTCAGCCCATCCCTGGCCTCGAGGTGGAACGGCCCCTGGAGCACGCCGCGTCCGCCACGAACTAACCCGGAACCTCGCCCGGTCGTGTGATGTTGCCGTACGGGTGCCCGGAGGGTATTGGTGGGCTGGGCGCGGGGGTCGTCCGCGGCTGGGGCGCGAAGCGGCGGGCGGTGGAGGGGCAGGGTCCTCGGCGCGGGCTCTGGCTGTTGCTGACGGCCCTAGTCGCCGGCGCGGCTGCAAGCGCCGCCCCGCCGCCTTGGACGTTGGTCGAGAAACCCCCTGGCGTCGGCCAGGACGTCAACGTCAGTCCCCGCCCGTTTCGGGACGCGCAGCACGTGGCCCTGGGCACGAGCCTCTACTTCGAACTCAAGTGTGCCACGCCGGAGGCACGGGAGACCGTCCGGCAATCGCTGGCTCTCGACTTTACGCCCGGGCAGGGAGCGGCGCGCGAGTTGCTGCGGCCCGGGCAACAGTTTGTTCACGGCGCCTCGGGTTGGTTGCGGTCCACCGAAGGGTCGCTTCTGGTGTACGTTGAACCAGGGCGTCCCCTGCATCGGGCAACCCGCTACACCGTCCAGGTCTGGGCTCGATCTCCGGGAGCCGCCCGGCGGGGTATCGTTGCCTCCTGGGCGTTCACCACGGAGGGCGGACCGTTGGCGCATGGGCTCGAGTACCGGCTGGACTTGGCCGCGCCCGCGGTGGAGTGGCACGGCCAGTTTTTCTCCGGGGTCTGCAACGTCATCTTCTGCACCCGGGCCACCAACTACGGGCCCACCTGGCAGATGATGACCGCGGCGCACCAGGAGCATCCCCGGGCCTGGCGGTTGCAACGGGACTTCTGGCTCACGGGCATGGAGTTTCGCGGGCCCGAGGGGTTGTTCCCCAGCAACCTGCCCAATATCGTGCGCGAGCGCGAGACACGCCGCATCGGGACGATGCGCCCCACGCCCGAGGGGGTGGTGTTGCACCTCGAGGATTTCTTCGGCCACGAGCAATACGGGATCGCCTCCGACCGGCCGGTGGCGGCGGATTACCATCCCGGGGAGGAAGTGCTGGTCGCGGACGGGTATCACAGCGCGCGCGCCCGGGTGGTGGCGGCCGACAGCGCGGCCAAGACGGTAACCCTCAGCCCGATCACCGGCCCGCCGGAGGGCTGGAAGCTGGGTTACCGCGGCCCATTCCCGGCACGCGAGGACCCCGATGCGCCCGGGCTCTTCCCGCCCGGCGGGTGTTACCTGCGCAAGTACGATCCCCCCGGGACCGCGTGCTATTACTGGGGCCGGCTGGATAAGGAATGGGACCTGGCGCGGCGGGGAGGGCGGCGGGTGCTGCCCAACTTCGCCGACGCGCCTGGGGACCTGGCCCGCGACGGCCAAAGTTGGACCACGGTCAAAGACTACGCCCAATGGCACGGAGTGGCGCGGGCGTTGGCCGGGCATATCATTGATCGCTACGGGGCGGAGGCGTTGACCTTCCCGTGGAGCATCTTTAATGAGCCGGACCTGGTGGGCTTGTTCTGGCGCGGCACCGAGGAGGAGCTCCAAGCCTATTACGACTATACCAGTGATGCCGTGTTGCGCGCGTTCGAGGATCGCGGCTACGACTCGGAAAAGGTCCGCATCGGCGGCTTGGAACTGGGGGCCATCTTCGGCACCAACTTCGTGCGGCTGCGCGAATTCCTCGGCCACTGTTCGCCGCGAGCCCAGGTGCCGGGCGCCGTGCCCCAGAACGCGGCTGTGGCCGACCACCGGCTGGACGGCCAGCGTTCGCGTCGGGTCGAAACCCTCTGCCGCGCCCACAGGGGCAAGGGGGCCCCGTTCGATTTCCTCTCCCTCCATCTTTACAATCAGGCGCCCCTGGCCGCGGCGAAGCTGCTCCAGGCCAAAGCCGTGGCGTTGGCGGTGGATCCCGAGTTTTATGCGGACCTCCGGGTGGATTCCCACGAGGCGTGTCCGGACTGGATGCCGTCCGCCGACGAAGCCGCGGGGGATGTCTATCTGGGTGATGGCTACTTCCCGACCTGGTGCGCCGATATCGTGGCGGCCCTGCTCGGGCGCGCCAGCACTGACCCGCGCTACGCCTATGGCGAGACCCTCCTCACCGTCTGGCCCCCGCCTGACGGTTTGGCCCCGCTCAACGCCGTGACCCGAGTGATCCACTATCGCGCCCCGGGCGACCCGGGCGAGCGGACGGTGACCCTCCCCATGCCGATCTTCCATGTCCTGGGGTTGCTGTCGGACTTCGGTCCCCGTTACTGGGTGTGGCCCCCACGCGTCGTGGGCAGCCACAGGGTCGGTGGCTT
>JAJXTA010000609.1 GCA_021784265.1 bacterium
GGCGGCCTCTCGCCGCCCGGCAAGGCCACCGGACTTGACTGGCAGCCCCCGCCTCTTGCCGTGACCGTCGGCAAAAGCGAGCAAGCCCCTTTGGTGATGTCGGTCGGCCGGCAGGTTGCCCGGCGACTGTCCGGCGCCGGCCACGCCAGGAAAGGGGCATCATCGAGGCTGACCTCCCGTTCGCAAATGCAGACGAATAGCCGCGATGGCTGCGGGGTTGGGCGGGCGGGCGCGACGGTGGTTTGGATCTCGTTCGTTCACCCGCCGAACACCTTCTGCCGATAACGTATTTCTCATAACAACGCCCGCACGGGGGAGATCGTGCTTTTGCGACGCCAACCTCCCCGACGCTGCAATCAAAAAACATCAAACTGGCTATGGTCATAGTCCCCCTCCCTCGCCCATGAATGAATTGGTAATACATCGCACTATGCCGAGGGAGGGGCACTGAGCACAGCTTGGTGAATCACTGCGCCGAGCTGTGCGCCCGACCCATTTTGACTAGCCCCACCATGGGTCGCCGCCGCTGAATGAACTCATGCCGGCACTTTGCACACAGGCGCTGTATGCAAAATTGTTGTAGGCAACCGCAGATGCGGATTGAGCTGGTGTCAGGGAGCCGCCGGCTCCTGCGATGGCGGCGTTGATGCTAGCGCCTGTTATTGACTTTTTGTGAACACACTCGCCAACAGGAGCAGGGCGAAAGCGAGCCAATGATATCCGGCCAGTGTTGTTGCCAACCGCTCGCAATCTCGGGCCAGTCGCCGGAAGCGAGCTGCCCGGCCAAAAGAGCGTTCCACGAACCAACGCCGCGGCCGCAGCCCAAATCCATGCTTGGCTTCGTGCTGCTTTACGATTTCCAGGGGAATGCCCTCCTGCGGCGGCAGCGGCCGCAGGTTCTTCGTCCGTGTCTCCCTGATCGACCAAAGCGACTTCTACCTTTTGCTCGGTCACGGACTGAACCGCTTGCGCCAACGGGGCCACTGGCGCTCGGTCCTGTTCATTGGCCGGAGTAACTCGCAACGCCAACAGATGTCCCAGGGTATCGACCGCTGCATGAACCTTGGAGCCTTTCCGTTTCGTGGGCCCAGCGAAGCCTGCTCTATCCCCGCTCTCGGGAGTGGATTGCAGCGTCCAACTGTCCATAATGACGGCGCTGGGTTGCTCATTCCGCTCCAGCGCCAGGCGCAGAACCGCGCGCCAAGCGTGGGCCATCGCCGCGAAGCATCCAGCCTTGATCCCCCCGTTGGGTCTGCTGGTACACCCCGTGCCAGGGCGGCAGGTCGTTGGGCCTTCTGCGCCAAGGACAACCGGCCCGCACAAACCCTTAAACACCTCCCGCCACGGAGGGTCCCGTTGCGGTGCTTCTTCTTTCATCAGTGTCAGGTAGGGAGCGCAAAAACTCCACTCGTCATCACTCACATCACTCGGATAGCTTTTCGAGTCGGTTACATTCCGAGCTTAATGCCCGGATGTATTTACAATGTGCAGACAATTCTGAAAATGTTCTACAGAACTAAAGTAACTCAAGTTAATAACAGGCTCTAGAAACCATGCAGTCACAATAGCCCAACGTGCCCGATTGTGATGAACAGGAAGCCTGAGCAGAAGAGACGATCGCTGTGACCGTAGCTGGCAAACTCGTTGAGCTTCCGATGCATCCGGTTTCAAGGTTCGCGAGCAGGACAACGGCAACGGCCGCCTCCAAGGCGACGCGCTGCCGCCCGTCTTTGGGCGCATTTTGACAGTACCACCATAATGGGGGGGGTGAACGGTTCCTCATGCGGCGATCAACACCCTCCCAGGACCCTGATGAAATCGGATGACGTACCGTTTCGGCCGCTGCGCGAGATCGAACTGGAAGTGGAGGCCGAGATGCGCGAATGGGGGCGACAACGCCTCGAACCAAAACTCCAACAACAGGCCGGCCAGCACGGTCGGGTTTTCCCCCCAAAGCGGACGCCGCCTGTGGCACGGTTGAGCCGAAACCATGCACTTGGAGACGGGGGCGGGCCGAGTCCAACTAAGGGTGGCCTACGGCTATGACCCAGGGGCCCAGCGGTGGGGCTGCCCGATCCGGCAACGCTGGGGGTTTACGGCACACCAGCCGTGCCGCCCGGGGTTGGAGGACAAGCTGGCCTTCACGACGGCGGCGGTGGCCAGCAAATGGGGTTGCGCGATAGACGACGCCCGCATGCATGCCTTGGTGCAACGGGCCGAAGCCCAGACTCAAGGGCGATTGAAAGCCGTCCCGGAGGAAGCGGAGTCGGCGCGGGCCGCCGCGGCCCTGGCGGTGGTGCTGCTGGACGGTTTTCAAGTGCGCCGGCGGGGGCCGGGCTGGGGCCGGCCGCGAAGCCAAAAGCCCCCCGGGGAATGGCACGAACTGAAGCTGGGCGTGTTCTCCAGGCCCGAGCAGGCCAGTCGGACGGCGGGAGGCCGCGGGCTGTTGGCCGAGAAAGTCGTGGTCCGTGGGCAAGGCGAGGCGCTGGAATGGGGGCGGCGCTTGCACTGGGAAGCCCAACGCCGCGGCCTGGGCCGGGCGGCCGACACGCTGGCCTTGGGCGATGGGGCGGGGTGGATTGGGAACCCGGTCGCCGACCGCTGGCCGCGCGCGCACCAGTTACTCGACTTTTATCATGGCAGCGAGCATCTCTGGGCGCTGGGGCGGGCGGTGCGGGGCGAGGAACGCGGCGGCTCCCTGGGGGGGAGGCGCGGCTGCATCGGCTGCCTCACGGGCAGGAAGCGGCGGTGGCTCGCGCGTTGGGCCGCCTGCGGGCTGGGCGCGGGGAGGCGGGGCAAACCGTGCGACGCGAACAGAATTATTTAGCCGGGCGGGCCGAACGGCTGCACTACGCGGCGATGGCCGCGCGGGGCTGGCCGATTGGTTCGGGGGCGGTGGAATCGGCCTGTCGGCAGCGGCAGTGTCGGTTCAAACGTCCGGGCCAGTTCTGGACGAAACGGGGCGTGCGGCATCGCAACGCGCTCCAGGAAGCGCGCGAGCACGGCCACGGGGATGAACTCTGGTCCCAAAACTGACGGTGGTACTATCAAGATGCTCCCGTGCCAGTTCTACCCCTTGTCCGCCGAGTATTTTGACCAAAATCGCCAGGCCCACCAGAAAAGCGCGATTTTTCGTAAGGATGAGCTTATACCAGTTCTCACTGATTATCGGAACAATGAGTCAGGGCGTAGCGTTTGCTTGAGTGTGGAGCCAGTGATGGATCAACGATAACACCCGGGCGGGCGTTTCCCAAAATGGGCGGAGCGCCGTCGTC
>JAJXTA010000610.1 GCA_021784265.1 bacterium
GTGGACCGCGGGCGCGGCCCGTATCGCGTCCTCTACGTCGGCGGACGCCCGAACTGGGAGTTCAAGTTCATGAATCGCGCCCTCGAAAAAGACGATCAGCTCCGGCTGGTTGCCTTGATCCGCATCGCCAAACGCGAGGGGAAGTTTGAGTTCCGCGGCCGGCCGGGCGAATCGAGCAACCCACTCTTCCGCGGCTTTGGCAACCAGCAACGGGAGGAGATCGAGGGTTACGACGAGGCGGTGCTCCGCCGCTTGAACACCCGCGATGCGCTCGAGCTGGCCGGCGGCTTCCCGAAGAGCGCTGAAGAGCTCGATGCCTACCACGCCGTCGTCCTGGATCATCTGGAGGCCGGGTTTTTCACGGGCGATCAGATGCTGCTCCTCCAGAGATTTGTCTCCGAGCGCGGCGGCGGTTTGCTCATGCTCGGCGGGGCCGAATCCTTTCGCGAGGGGGACTATGACCGGACCCCGGTCGGCGACCTGCTCCCGGTCTATCTGGACCACGTCAGCCCCCCTGCCGGACCGCTCACGAACCTGGTCTTCGCACTGACGCACGAAGGGTGGCTCCAGCCGTGGGCCCGTTTGCGCCGGACCGAGGCCGAGGAGCGACGCCGGCTCGAGGCCATGCCCCCCTTCATGGTCTTGAACCGGGTGCGGGGCGTGAAGCCCGGGGCCAGCACCATCGCCACCGTCCATGACGACCGCGGCCGCGAGTATCCCGCCCTGGTGACCCAACGCTTCGGCCGCGGGCGCGTCGGCGCGCTGCTCCTGGGGGACCTCTGGCGCTGGGGCTTCCGCGACGCGGCGATGCACCAAGACATGGACAAGGCCTGGCGCCAGCTTTTCCGCTGGCTCGTCGCCGATGTGCCCGAGCGCATCGACCTTCAGGCCCACGCCATCCCGGGCGACCCTAACCAAGCGGTTCGCCTCCAAGCTCGCGTCCGGGACAAAACTTTCCAACCGCTGGACAACGCCACCGTTCGGTTTACGGTGCGAACCCTGACCGCGGCAGCCCCGGCGGCGGGAGGGCTTACCAACACGGCGTTGAATGCTTCCTCGGCCCCGATCTCGCTCACCGCCGAACCATCCGCCACCGAGGCCGGCCTCTACGAGGCAGCCTACATCCCCCGGCAGACCGGCGGTTATATGGCGGACGCGGTAGCCACCGACGCCAACGGCGCCCAAATCGGCCGGGCCGAGACGGGTTGGACTGCTGACCCGGCCGCCGAGGAGTTCCGCCGGCTCCGGCCGAACCGAGCCTTGCTCGAACAGCTCGCCCGGGAGACCGGGGGCCAGGTCATCGCCGCGTCCCAGCTCGAGGCCTTCGCCCGGAATCTCCCCAACCGCCGCGCCCCGATCACCGAGCGCTGGTCGCAACCGCTCTGGCATCGACCGGCGGTGTTCCTCTTGGCCCTGGGCTGCCTGATCGGCGAATGGGGCGTGCGCCGCTGGAGGGGGCTGGCGTGAAGCCTCCCGCCGGCCTCGTCCTCGGCTTGGGGCTGAGCCTGCTGGCCTTGCTGGCCAGGCCCGGTGCGGCCGCCGACACGCCCCCAACCAACGCCGCGCCCGCCACTCGCCTCGTGGTGGTGGTGGGTGCCGCCGGTCAGGAAGAATACGGCCGTCAGTTCGCCAGTTCCGCGCAGCTCTGGCTCAAGGCGGGCGCGGCGGCCCAGGCCCGCTGCACCCTCATCGGCCAGACCCCGACGAATGGCCTCACCGACCTGGGCCGACTCCAACAAACCCTGGCGAGCGAGCCCAAGCAATCGCTCGCCCCACTCTGGCTCGTCTTGCTCGGCCACGGCACGTCGGACGGCACCCAGGCGAAGTTCAACCTCCGCGGACCGGATTTGGCGGCGACCAACCTCGCCGCGTGGCTCCAGCCCTTCCAGCGCCCGCTGGTGGTGATCGACTGCAGCTCGGCTAGCGCCCCCTTTCTCGCCCGGCTCTCCGCGCCCGGGCGCGTGATCATCACCGCCACCCGCAGCGGGTTCGAGCAGAACTACAGTCGCTTCGGCCAGTACCTCGCCGCCGCCATCAACGATCCGCAGGCCGACCTGGATAAAGACGGCCAGACCTCGCTCCTCGAGGCCTTTCTCATGGCCTCCCGCCAGGTCGCCGAGTTCTACCGGACCGCCGGCCGGCTCGCGACCGAGCATGCCCTCCTGGACGACAACGGGGACAAGCTCGGCACGCCCGCCGACTGGTTCCGCGGCGTCGTCCCCGTCAAGCGGGCCCGGGAGGGAGCCGCGCTCGACGGCTTGCGCGCCCAACAACTCTGCCTGGTGCCCAGCGCCGCCGAACAACAGCTCTCCCCGGCCCTCCGCGCCCGCCGGGATGAACTGGAGCTGGCCATCGCCCAGCTTCGGGAACGAAAAACCAAACTCGCCGAAGACGATTATTACCGCCAGTTGGAGGCCCTCGCCCTCGAGCTGGCTCGCATCTCGGCCACCAATACCCCTCCCCTCCCGGCGGCCACCACCCCTTGATGGCCGCCCGGCCGAGCGGCCAAGGGCAGGGTCTCCGAGCCGGCGAGGCTGGTCCGCGGCTCCACGCCGCGTCCCAAGACGCCGTGGCCGGAAGACCGTCGAGGCCAGTTCAAGGTCCCGAGCCCGAGACTGCGGCGTTCGATACCGCCTCCTCGGACGACTCCCGCCGTTCGAGGAAAGACATCACCGAATCGCCGTGCCGGAGGGTCTTGCCGACCATCCAGCCGGCGGGAAAACTCAAGGTATCTCGTTTCGTGTGGCCCAGCACGAAGAGCCCCCCGCGCGCCAGCAACCGCGGCAGGACCGGATCGTCCAGGAGCGCTTGGGAGAGTGAGGTCGAGCGTTGGCCCAGGTTCTTGGGCCCGAACGGCGGGTCGGCCAACACGAGCTCGAACTGGCGGCCGGCGGCGGCCAGTTGGGTCAGCGCGCTGAAAACGTCCTGGGTGCGCAGCTCGAAGCGCTCCCGAGGCAGGCCCGCCGCCTCGAGGTTCTCGCGGATCATGGCCGCGTGCCGACCGGCCTTCTCAATCGCCACCACCCCGCCAGCCCCCCGGCTCAGGCATTCCAACCCCAAGGCGCCGGAGCCGGCGAACAGCTCCAAGACTCGCGCCCCAACCACCTGGGCGCCCAGGCTGTTGAACACGGCCTGTTTCACCAGATCGGGGGTGGGCCGCACGGCGAGGCCCTTGGGGGCCTTGAGCACCCGGCCTGCCGCCATGCCACCGATGATTCGCATAACGGGGCTTAGTTCGGCGGCGGCCCGGACCCACCCCGCGCGCGTTTGACCGC
>JAJXTA010000611.1 GCA_021784265.1 bacterium
GCCTGCTCCGTTCGTCCGCTGATGCCCTGCATTATCGTCCCTAGAGGGTTTCACGGCCTCCAAGGTTACGTGCGGTGATCAGAGTTCGACCCGCGGCTTCACCGCTGCCGCCCGGTGTGCCGGGCGTCTTCTCCGGGCTGGCGGCCCGGTCCGCCAAGCCCCGCGCTTAGCGCGGCGCCGCTTCCGGCCGCGGGCATTGGTCCACGAACGCGAGCGCGTCTTGGATGAGGATCTCCCCTGTCATCTCCCCCAACGAGGTGCGGGAGACGTAGTCGTAGCGTCTGAAGCTGCCCCAATCCACTTTGGTAAGGATGTAGCCAAAGGCATCGTTGGTCAGGCCGAAGAGCAGCCGGTGGGGCCCGTGCATCTTGCGTTTGAGGTAATAGCCGATGTTGGGCAGCGCCTCACCCGGGATGGTCAGGATTTGGGCGTCGCCCAGGTTTACCACATTGACTTGGGCGGCGACGTGATCGGGATCGACGCTCTGGTACCCAAGCGGCGAGGCCTTCATGACCGCCCGCAGCACGGGCGAATCGACCGGAAAGCGGATCGTGGTCGCCCCGCAGAACAGTTTGGGGTCGGGTTGGACGGGGGCTGCGCGCACGATGCGGAGGGCCTCGTCGGCCAGCAGATGGCCGATCCGTTGGCATTCGGCCCAGTTGTTGGCCTCGCCTCCCCCGGGCAAGCGGTTGTCGGCGGTGACCATGCCCCCTTGGGCGCTGTTCATGAACAAGCCCACCCCGCCGCCTGCCGCCGCGAGCCGCGCATAGAGCGGCCCGATCAGGTCCGGGCTGAGGATGCCGCGGTCGGGGCCCAGGACCTCGGGGTGGATGGCGTAATTGACCAGCGTGACCAGGGGCCGGTCTTGCGCATCGAGCACCTGGATCACGTTGCAGCGCGGGTCATACAACTGATCAGCATAGTAATTGTAGGCGATCTTGCCGTGGGCCTCGCCGGTGGCGATCTTTACCCGGGCGGGTTGCAAGTTGGCCACGGCCTCGTTGATCGCCTCGGCCATGCGGTCACAGACATTGGTGAGGTAACCCAAATCGGCGGCAAACCCTCCCTGCCCGTCGGGGAAGCCATAGCAGTCCGGCGCACTATGGGTGTGGGTCGCGCCGATGAGGATATGGTCCGGGGGTATCCCGGGGACCCGCGCGCGCACCCGGTTGCCCAACACCGAGGGGAAGCCGAGGAAATCGGCGCTCACCACCGCCACGCGCACGCCTCCCTCCTCCCAGACCAGGGCGCGCACGGTCAGGTCGCCCTCTTGCCGGCTCACCGGGTGCGAGGGGCCGACTCCGCCCGAGACGGGGAGCAGCGGGTGGGGGGTCACCACCCGGAGAGCGAAGCCAGCCCGGAACTCGCCCGCCAGCAGGTGGAGCACGCCCAGCCAAATGCAACCGAGGCAACAGATCGTTCTCATACGCGTAACAGGATCACCGTGAGGTTGGAACCATCTCCGCTCGGCCCGCCGCCGTCGAGCAGAATAGCGGAATCCCGCCCGCGAAAGGGACTCGACAAATCGGCGGACCCGGGGCATGTTCCGGCGAGAATGAAGTTGAGGTTTCAATTCGCGTAGGGACCCGCCATGCCGCGGCTGCTCATCCAGGCCGGACCTCTGGCGGGCCATGTCCTCGAGCTGCAACGGGGCACGAACTCCTTGGGCCGCGCGGCGGGGAATGATTTTGCCCTCGAGGAGGCCAGCGTCTCCAGCCGCCATTGTGAGGTAGTGGTCACGGATTTCTCGGTGCGGGTACGCGATCTGCACTCGACCAACGGCACCTTCGTCGATCACCAGCCGGTCCAGGAGGGCGAGCTGCGGGACGGCCAACTCCTGACGTTGGGCGGTCTGCTCATGCGGCTGGAGATCGAGCCCGTCCACGTGGCGGTGCCCACCCTTCCACCACCGGAATCGACCGCGCCTCCGCTCCTGCCCGATGGCACCCCGGCCTGTCAGCATCATCCGGACACGATAGCCAGCTTCAAGTGCGAACAGTGCGAGCGGACCTTCTGCGAGGCCTGCACGCGGGTCCTGCGGTTGGTGGGGGGGCGGACTCGGCTCTTCTGTCCGGTGTGCAGCGGTGTTTGCCGACCCTTGGGGAGTCCGGCGATCCAGGAAAAGCGCAAGTCGGCCGTGGCGCAGCTCTGGGAAACGCTCCGGCTGCCCTTTCGACGGCCGCCACCCCCGTCCTGAACCGCGTTGCCAGCGCCTGTGCGAGGTTGAACCACCGAGGCGTGCCGCCTAGACTCTCTCCACCATGGTCTCGGCGAAGCAGGTTTTTGTTCTGTCGCTGGTGGGCGCCGCGGCGTTGGTGGTGATGCTCGACCGGTTGCCGGAGTCGCCCGCGGTCAGCGGGGGGGGGCCACCCTTGATTGTCTATTGCGCCGTGGCGCTGAAACCGGCGCTCGACGCGGCGGCCCGCGCCTACCAAGCGCGCTCCGGGGTGGCCATCCAACCCCAATACGGTGGGTCCGGGACGTTGCTGAGCAACCTGCGCGTGGCCCAGCGGGGAGACCTCTTCCTGCCCGCGGACGGCAGCTACCTCGAAATGGCCCGGCGCGCCGGGTTGGTGAGTGAGACCGTGCCGGTGGCGCGGATGACGCCGGTCATTGGCGTGCGGGTGGGGAATCCGCAGGGGATTCGGCGCCTCGCGGACCTGCGGCGAGGCGGGCTGCGGGTGGCGCTGGCGAACCCGGATGCGGCGGCCATCGGCAAAGTAGTCCGGGAGCTGCTGATCGCCTCCGGGGATTGGCCCGCTTTCAGCCGCCGGATCACGGTGTTCCAGCCCACGGTGGACGAGGTCGCCAACGACATCCGCTTGGGCACGGTCGATGCCGGTATCGTGTGGGATGCGACGGTGCGCCAGTTCACCGGTCTGGCCGCCGTGGCCGACCCCCTCCTCTCGGGCGGGGCGCGGCCGATTGGGGTCGGGGTGTTGCGATGCTCCACGCAACCGGCCGCGGCGCTCGCGTTGGCGCGCTTCCTGGGGGCGGCGGACGCCGGCGGGCAGGCGTTCGCCGCGGCGGGGTACGCGCCGCCGCTGCCGCGGCCCCCCGAACCCGCGCGGTCGAGGGATTCTCCCGCGTTGCGAGGTGTCCCGCCATGAGGGCGCCGTTGCCCGCGCGGGCTGGTACCGGGCGAGCGGCCTCGGACCGCCTGTTCCTGGGCTGTCTGGTCGGGCTGGGGAGCGTCTATGTGGCGTTGGTGCTGGCGATGCTGGTGGCCGATGCTTCGTTCACCTCGCCGGTCCACCTCTGGCGGGCGCTCCAG
>JAJXTA010000612.1 GCA_021784265.1 bacterium
GAGGGCCGGCCGTGGTTGTGCCACGCGCCGGCCCTCGCGTTTTCAACCTGATATAATTCCTCGCCCGGGTCGGACCGGTACGGTAGCCTGCGGCCGGGTGTGACACCTCGCTTATGACCAACCGCCAGAATGTGCGCCGGCACTTCGCCAGTGACAACTACGCCGGGATTTGCCCGGAAGCCTGGGCGGCGCTCGAGGAAGCCAATCAGGGCCATACTATTAGCTATGGCGATGATCCCTGGACCGCCCGGGCCGCCGACCTCGTCCGCGAGGTCTTTGAGATGGAGTGCGAGGTTTTCTTCGTGTTCAATGGCACGGCGGCCAACTCGCTCTCCCTGGCGGCGCTGGGCCAATCGTATCACAGCATTCTCTGCCACGAGATCGCCCACGTCGAAACCGACGAATGCGGGGCGCCGGAGTTCTTCTCCAACGGGATGAAGGTCCTGCAAGTCGGAGGGGCGGCCGGCAAGATCGATCCGGCGGGGATCGAGCGGATGGTGAAGAAGCGGACCGACATCCATTACCCGAAGCCGCGGGCGGTGAGCGTCACGCAAGCGACGGAAGTGGGGACGGTGTACGGGGTGGAGGAGCTGAAGGCCATTTGGGCCAAGACCAAGCAGTTCAATCTGAAGCTGCACATGGACGGGGCGCGCTTTGCCAACGCCGTGGCCTTCCTGGGCGTCCAGCCCAAGGAGATCACGTGGCAGGTGGGGGTGGATGTGCTTTGTTTCGGTGGGACGAAGAATGGGGCCGCGGTGGGCGATGCGGTGGTTTTTTTCAACCGGGAGCTGGCCCACGAGTTCGACTATCGCTGCAAGCAGGCGGGCCAGTTGGCGTCGAAGATGCGGTTTCTGGCGGCGCCGTGGGTCGGCATGCTGCGGCAGGGGGTGTGGCTGCGGCACGCGGCCCACGCCAATGCCATGGCCCAACTGCTTCACCAGGAGCTGCGGGCCCTGCCCGAGGTGCGGATTCTGTTTCCGCCGCAGGCCAACTCCGTGTTCGCCGAGCTGCCTCCCCACGTGATCGTGGCGTTGCGGCAAGCCGGCTGGAAGTTCTATACGTTCATCGGGCAGGGAGGTTGCCGGCTCATGTGCGCTTGGGACACTCGCGAGGAGGACGTGCGCGCCTTCATCAACGACCTGAAACGGCTCTTGGTCCAGGCCCCGACGGACCTCGACCCGGGCCCGACCGATCACCGGAAGCCGGTGTGAGCCGGCGGCTGGAGGACTATGGCCAGCACCCGGTGGATGTGGGCACCGGCGGGCCTATGGCTGGGCCTGGGGGCGTTGACGTGGAGCGGGGCTGCGGCGGACCATCCCGCCCGCCCTGAGGCGGCGCCGGCCGCTGCGGATGCCTCGGGCGCCTTCTTGGCGGCGGCGGACCAACCACGGGCGGCGGAGGCCACGCGAGCGTTGAGAAGCACAGGCCGCACACCGCCGCGGGTAGGCTTTTCCCCGATCCTGCCCCGAGGCGCCGCGCCGTGGGCGGTGACGGTCTGGGACACCGACGAGGGCCTGCCGCAGAATTCGGTGACGGCCATTGTCGAGACCCATGACGGGTTCCTCTGGTTGGGCACCCTGAACGGTTTGGTCCGGTTCGATGGCACGGGCTTCACCGTCTTCGACGAGAGCAACACTGGCCTCCGGAGCAGTCGGATCGTCAGTCTGTTTGAGGACCGGCAGGGCAACCTCTGGATCGGCACGCAGACCGCCGGGGTGGCGCTGCTTAAGGACGGTCAAATCACCAGTGTGGGGATCGGCGCCGGCTCCTCGGACCGCCACTTGGCGGCGGCCTGCCAGGATGCCGGGGGCGGGGTCTGGCTCTACACCGCCGACGGTCAATTGTGGCGGTACGCGGACCAACGGTTCAGCGTCTTTTCCTTCGGCTTGGGGGTTCCCAGTGCCTGCCGGACCCTGGTTGCCGAGGCGGCGGGCCCGGTCTGGATCGGCATGGATGGCCGGCTGGCCGCGATTCGGCCCACCCCGGCCCCGGGGGTTTTGGAACCGGAGGTGGTCCGGGAGGTGCCTGTGCGCAAGCTCGACCTGCTCCTGGCGAGCGCCAGAGGCGGCTACTGGCGCTTGGCGGATCGCCGAATCCAAAAATGGCAGGCCAACCGGTTGGAGCGGGATTTGGGAGTGTACCCGTGGGGTGGGGCCCCGGTGGCCGCCGCGTGCGAGGACCGGGAAGGCAACCTGGTGGTGGGGACACTGGGGGCGGGGGTGTACTGGTTCGGCGCGGATGGCCGTCCCACCGTGCTCTCCACCGCCCAACACCTATCGCACAACATCATTCTTTCCCTCTGCCTAGATCGAGAGGGCAGTCTGTGGGTGGGGACCGATGGAGCCGGGTTGGACCGCGTTAAGCAGCAGGTGTTCACCGCCTTGGACCAGTATCGAGGCGAGACGGCCAACGTCGTGCAAACGGTTTGCGCCGACACCCGTGGCGGTCTTTGGGTGGGGTCCAACGGCGGCGGCGTGGCTTATTGGCGGGACGGGGTGCCGACGTATTTCGGTTTCCGCGAAGGGTTGGTCAACCTCTATGTGCGCGCGGTGTTGGTGGACCGCGATCAGGTGGTGTGGGCCGGGACGTGGGGGGCCGGTTTGTTTCAGTTGCACAATGGGCGATTCGAAAGGGCGGTGGGAACCGAAACGCTCCCCGCGGAAGTCTCCGCCCTCTACCAGGACCACGCCGGCCGACTCTGGGTGGGGACGCAGGGCGGGTTAGCCTGCCGGGAGGCGGGTCGGTGGCGACTCTTCACGCGCGCGGACGGGCTTTCGGCCGAAGAGGTTCGCGCCTTGGCCGAGGATGCGCAGGGGAACCTCTGGATTGGCACGGTGGGTGGGGGACTGGACCGGCTGCGCGCGGGCGAATTCCGGGCGTTCCATAAGGCCGACGGGCTGCCCAGTGAGGACATTGCCGCCCTCCTGGTGGATGCACAAGGGGTCTTGTGGGTGGGAACCTTTGGCAGCGGGCTGGGCCGCTGGGCAGACGGGCGGTGGACCCACTACACCACCAAGAACGGGTTGATCAGCAATAGCATCGGCCAGTTGGTCGAGGACGACCGGGGCGACTTGTGGCTGGGCTCCAACCTCGGGGTGATGCGGCTCTCCCAACAGGAGTTGAACAACTTCGCGCGTGGGCTGACGCCCGTGGTCACCGGCCGTGCCTATGGCAAGCAGGACGGTTTGCCCACCCGCGAATGCAGCATGGGGTCCCAGCCGGCGGCCGCGCGCACCGGCGCGGGGGCCTTGTGGTTCCCCACC
>JAJXTA010000613.1 GCA_021784265.1 bacterium
GGACTCAAGCGGCCTCGAGGGTGGCCGTGCAACCCTCGAGCGGCAAGCCGGTGCGTCTCGAGGTGGTGCGGCCCCAGTGGTGAACCGGGAAGGTGCGTCCGCGGTGCGTCGGGTTCAACCCGAAGACCACCTACGACCGGCGGACCCCGGGCGCTCAGGACAGGTTGCGGAAGTTGGTGCGGACGTGCCGGCTAGCCAATGAGTGAACTCCTGGCTTGCCCCAAGCCTAGCGCGGTGCGATACTCCCACCGTGAGCATTCCTGGGGACACTGCTCGCCGCGGGCTCGGGGGGATGACGCCACATCAACAGGTGAGAGACCGCCGTGCGCCCACGGTGGTGGCTCGGTGGCAGGTTTGCCTTACCGGCGGTGGCCTCATTCCGCGACCGAAGGGGAGCGGGTGTGACGCAATGCCGGCGCCGGCGCCGGAGTTTGCAGAGTCGGCTGCCGGCGGTTTGGCGGAGTGCTCGCGTCCGAGAACATGGAACCCGTCCACACGTTAGCTCAGCGCCGTTGGGTCCTCGGCGGCCTCCTCGCCTTGACGATGCTCGGGACGGAGTTGGCTTGGGCGATGTGGGCGGCCTACCCGAGCAAGACGCGGGCGCACTACGCCTCCTGGCGCGAGGGCGGGAACGGGGCGTATGCCGTGGTGGCCGACAGCGGGAGCCGGGCCTTTTTCCTGGGGCGGGGCGCCGATCGGGTGCTGGTGCCCGACGCCCCGGCGTTTCACTTTGGCCCGGGCCAAGACTTCGCCGTTCAGACCTGGATCAAGGCCTATCCGGCCGCCTCGCCCTTCGCCGCCCGGCTTGAGAGCTGGCTCCAAGCGCATCCGCAGGCCTTGCGGCTCACCCCCGCATTCGTGGCCACCTGGATCCAGGCGCATGCGCGTGATAACGACCTCGCGGTGGCCCCCATCGTGGACAAGTCCGAGACGCGTTCGACGCTCGACGCGGTGGGCTTCGCCCTCCGCTTGGATCATGGCCGACTAGCCTGCCAGCTTGCCTGCGCGCCGCGGCGCCCGCTGGGTTTTGCCAACTACGTCGCGCCGGGACCGACCTTGGAAGATGGCCGCTGGCACCACGTCGCGGCCAGCGTGGACCGAGATTCCCCGCTGGGCGGCCGGCTCTACGTGGATGGTCGGTTGGTGCTCACCTTTGATCCCACTCGGCAAGCCGGGGACCTCTCCAACACAGTGCCGTTGCGTATCGGCAACCATAACAATCCCACGCTCCGCTGCTTCCTGCGCGGCCGGATCGAGGGCGTGACGCTCTATCGGCGCGGGCTGTCCGCCGCCGAGATCGGGGCGCTGTGCCGGGGTGGCCGCGCGGCGGCTACCAAGGGTTAGGCACGGTGGCCGGGCCGCACGACAGCGGGTGCGGACGGAGGGGCGGGAACCGCGGCTCCGGCTCTGGCCCCGGGCGGGTCACTCCTCGAACTGGGCTTCCAGCCTGAGCAATTCCGCCGCCGAGCTGGCCTGCGGCCGCGGCCCGCGGAACCGGCCCCGCACCCGGAGGGCGTAAAAGAGACCGAGGGCCACGAGCGCGCCCGCAAAGATATAACCGGTCAACTGGTTGGGTGGTAACACAAAGAGCACCGTGATGAAGGCGATCCACCCCAAGGCCACCGTGTTCACGAGCCCGCTCCAGTTGCCCAGGTGCCACGGCCCGTGCGCGCGGGGCGTCCAGACCCCTTGCCGGACGGCCCGCCGCTTGAGCAGCAGCGGGATCCCGTAGGAGAGGTAAAGCCCAATGGTGCTGATGCCGGTGACCGCCGGATAAAGCGTCCCAAAGGCCAGCCGCGACGGCTGCAGCGCGACCAGGGCGAAGATCAAGCCGGGCAACAGCAACGCCAGCGCCGCCGCCAACCAGACCGCCGCCGCCGGCGTCCGGAAACGCCGGCTGACCCGCGCCCACCGTGGCGACAACGGCAGGCCTTGGTCGCGCGCGAAGGCGAAGATCATGCGCGAAGTCGAGGTCACGCACGACAACCCGCAGAACCACATCGCCAGCGTTACCACCCAGAGCACCAGGTGGCCGGACGTGGGGCCGAGGGCACGCTCGAAAATGTCGATGAAGGGATTGGCGGCGGCCGCGGTGGCCGGCAGGTCTCCGATCGCCAAGGTCACGAAGACCAGCATCACATAGCCGAAAACTCCAGACACGGCCACCGACAGGTAGATGCCCCACGGCGCGGTCACGCGGGCGTTGCGGGTCTCCTCGATGGTGTGGGCGGAGGCGTCGAACCCGGTGTAGGTCCATTGGGCCTGTAACAAGCCGGTGAGGAACACGAACCAGAACGGGTGGCCCGGCACGGTGGTGAACGTTTGGGTGAAGACAAAACTCAGCGGACGTTTGGGCGCGAGCAACGCCAGCACCGCCACCACCACCGCCACCCCAGCGAGGTGGTAGAGGGCGCTGAAATCGTTCAGCCAAGCCACGACGCGGATCCCGATGTGGTTCAAGAGGGCGTGGGAGAACAACAAGGCGGCCAAGACCCACAGATCGCTGGCCGGGGTGTCCGGCAGGCCAAGCAACGGGGCCATGAACTGGGCGCAGCCGTAGTCGATCCCGGCAATGGCCGCGATCAACCCGATGAGATTCAACCACGCCGTCAGCCAGCCCCACGTGGGTCCCCCCAGCAACGCCGCCCAGTGGTACAACGCCCCCGAGGTGGGAATTGCCGAGGCCAACTCCGCCATCGCCGCCGCCACGAACAAGACGAAGAAGGTCACGAGCGGCCAGCCCAATCCCATCACCACCGGGCCGCCGGAAGTCAAGCCCACCCCGTAGAGGGTCACCGCGCCGGTGAGGATGGAAATGACTGAAAACGAGATGGCGAAGTTGGAGAAGCCGCCCATGTCCCGCAACAACTGTTGGGCGTACCCAAATCGGTGCAGCGTCTCCTGGTCGGCGGACGCGGCAGGCTTGGGAGGCGGGCTCATCGGCGGCGGCTCAGGAAGTCCTCATGTTGGTCCGGGCGGAACGTGGCCACCCCTTGGGCGGCCTTGCGGGCCAGCAGCCAAGCCGCCACCGTGACCAGCACCAGCACGGCCACCCCCAAACCAACACCGTGATGGGCTAAATAGGCACGCATGATAAATGGCCGCCGGCCCGGACTGGGACCGCCGCGGCGGCGCGCGATACTGCCCGGGTCGTGGCTGAGGGCGGACCGCCCGGCCCGCCGCTGGGCGGGACGCGAGCGCGCGCCGTGGCGGCCGCGCTGGGATTGGGCGTTGCGTCGAGTCTATGAACGGGTCTTGAATAG
>JAJXTA010000614.1 GCA_021784265.1 bacterium
GTTCTCCCCCACGCTTTGGACGCAGGGTTTCTCGTAACCCTCCTCCGTGAGCCGGCGTTGGAGCTCGGCGGCCAGGCCCTGGACGCGGCTGCCACCGCCGGTGAGGATGATGTTCCGCAGCAGCTCCAGCACGCTGTCGGACGACGCGCGCCCGATGAGCGTCTTCACCGCCCCCAGAATCCGCTCCAGCAACTCGGCGCAGGCCTCCCCGATCTGGGACCCCAGGTCGAACTTGCAGACTTTGCCGCCCACGACCAGGTTGACCACCACGGGGCTCTCGAGCTTGCCGACGTAGGAGTATTGCTCCTTGATCTCGCGCGCTTTGAGCGCCGAGAGGGACAAGTCGGGATAGGTCTTCTTGATGGCTTCGCCCAAGAGGGCGTCCACCTTGTCACCGGCAAAGGGCAGGCTGATCTGGTCGTCGGCGGTCGGGAAGTAACCTTGGACCAGGCAAACGTCGGTGGTGCCGCCGCCGATGTCCACGAAGAGGGAATTGCTCACCGGATCGACATAGGCCGGATCCTGCAAGCGGGCCTCATCGCGATAGCCCAGCGCCGCCAAGAACGGCTCCGGGATCATGATCACCTTGTCGAACACCCCGGCCACCGCTTGCCGCAGGTTCTCCCGCGCCGCCCGTTCCGCGTTGGCCGGCAGGCCAATGACGGCCCGCACCTCGGCCTCGTCCGGGGCTTGGATCAAACTGCGAATGTGGCCGGCGAAATCGCGCGCCGCCGAGAGGTCATCGACGACCCCGTCGATCATCGGCTGGACGAGCCGGACGTGGAGACGGTGCTTGAGGGCCTCGGCGCCAAAGAGCCGCCGAGCGTTGCCCGGGAGCAGGTGGTCCACGATCCCGTCGTTGGCGTAACCGACGATGGTCGGGACGACGGTGTCCAGGAGCGTCTCCGAAGAGCCGGCCAGGCTGGTCTGGACGCAGGACTTGTTCGTGCCCCAGTCAAAACCGACCAACAGGGTAGTGGTCTTGGATTGGGGGGTTTCTTCCGAATGACCGTTGCGCTGTCGTTTCGGGAAGACCTCGCGGGTCTCCAACTCGAGCGGGGCGATCAGGGTGTTGCTTCGCATGATGAGGTGTGGTGTTGTGGTTGATGGCCAGCAGCCTGCCCGGGGCGCCGCCGGCGCGGTTGGTGGAGGGATTATCCGGGCATGAGATTGGAGCCAGTTACGCCGCGGCACGCTGCAAGGCCGGCCGGGGTCCGTAGTCCGCCTGCTGCTCGGCCAAGAGGGCGTCGATGACCCCGGGGATGTCATCGAAC
The DNA here is from genome assembly GCA_021784265.1 of bacterium. Lineage (GTDB taxonomy): Bacteria > Verrucomicrobiota > Verrucomicrobiia > Limisphaerales > J093 > JAJXTA01. Next base: position 1,275 of record JAJXTA010000614.1, read on the forward strand.
CGAATGCGGGGGCGGGAGGTGGGGGCGGGAACGGCGGCGGCAGGAGGTCTGACCTCGCGGAGGGTGGTCCGGAGCGCCTCCAGTTGCGTCTCGAAGGCGGCGCGGAGTTCCTCCGTCACTTGGGTACAGAGCACCGGCACAAAATCGCGAGTCAGTTTCTCGGTGAGGACCTGCTGGATCGCCAGGGCGGCATCCACTCGTTTCTGTTCCTCGGCGAACATGGTCATGAGCTTGGTCTTCTGCTCAGTCGCGCTGACGAGGCTGGCGCGCGACCAGGCGGAAATCCGCTGCGGCAGCACCTCGTGGAGGAGGCGGTCGGCCTCGGCGGTGTGCTGCTCGCGACGCAGGATGCAGGCGTCGCGGAAGCTCGCGGTGACCTCGTTCCAGAGTTCCTGTTGGCGCGCGCCTACGCCCATGTGGCGCTCCCCAGTTGCCGGTGACTGCTCATTGCAGGACCGCGCAGCAGCGGCCATGCCAGCCGACTAACCCCTTGCCCCGCAAGACCCGGCGCCCGCCCCCCCCCGGCAAACCCCTCCCCGCCCACCTTACAGGACGGCATGGTTTGCCCACCAACCCACCTCCCCTTCCCTCCACCAAGGACGACGACCCCAGGGGCCAGGACAGGGGCGGCCCACCCGAGGCGCGCCCGGCCCGAACGCTGGTGGGTGGCGACGACCTCGGCTGGCCCACCGAACCCAGGCCAAGTCCGAGGCCCGCCTCGGGAGATCCACTCGGCCCCGACTGACGCGGCGGGCCGGGGTTGGTGGACCCAGCGGCCGTGGCTTCGGACTGCACCGGAAGACCCCGGCCGGTATCGAAGAGAGGTGGGGCCGTCGTCGGCATGTTGGGTCGGGGAAAAGCGGGCTTTCTATCCGGTGCCTGGCTGGTTAGACTGCCGCATGCCTTCGCGTTACGGCACTGGTGAACTGTACGCCTTCGACTTCTGCACGCTGTCTCCGGCGCGGATTCGGGGGTTGTCTTCCGCCCCACTCAAGAGCCAGCCGTGCCCGTTTAAGCCGGCGCCCAAATGCCACAAAAAAGGGGGCGTTTGCTCGTTGAGGCTGCTTGAGCGAGGGGCCGACGGGCAAGTCGAGGGCAAGGGAGAGCCGGTGATTACGTGCCCGAGCCGGTTCCGGGAAGCCGACTTGGTGTCACAGTGGGTTGGGGAAACTCTGCTGGGGACTCCGAAGCCGGTGGTGATTTCCGAGTTGCCCTTTCTGATGGGTGAAATCCAGGCGGAGGAGGGCAAGCAGGACGCGGCTGGCAAGATTGACGAGGTTCTGGTGCATCCCGACGGCGGTGCCCTCTGGTGGTGTGCGTTGGAATTTCAGGCGGTGTATTTCTCGGGGAAGAGCATGGAGAACGAATTCAAGCCGATACGCGAATGGGCCGGGCCCGGCGTGCCGTTCCCGGCGGTGCGGCGGCGGCCGGGTTTTCGGTCGTTCGGCTCGAAGCGGTTGATGCCGCAGCTTCAGACTAAAGTGCCGACGATTAGCCGCTGGGCTTCTGGTGGCCCGGATCTGAACTGAGGGGTTATGGCCTACAACCTGAAAACGCCGCCTTCTCACACGGAGTCCTTCTGCCGGGGCGAGATTGACCGGATGCTGAAGTACTCGCAAACGAAGGTGATCATGCCGGTCGTCACGCTCGGACTCTTGAATGTCTTCGTTGGAAGCGGCCAGCGGGTTTTCAGTGACCGTGAGATCAAGAAGGCCTACGAAGCCGCGGTGAAGCAGCTGAAGGAGTTCCTCGGGCATGACGTGCATATCGGAGCGAAATACTACGACGCGTACGGGTCGAGAATGGACCGCTACAGCGTTTTGAAATCGGTGGGCCACCTGAAGTACGAGCTGTTGGCGCCGTACACGGTATTTGCGCCGTCGCTGCGGGAGTGGATTCCCGACCGGCTGAGGATGCACATCGAGGAGCGGATGGGAGTTGTGCCGCAGCTGAGCGCGGGGCTGACTCGAGTCGCGTATGCG
>JAJXTA010000615.1 GCA_021784265.1 bacterium
CGCAGCCCCAGCGGCACCGCGAAGCGGACCCAACCCCGATGCTGACCGCCGGTTCTCAGCCCGGTGTTGTGGACGCCCCCGCGGACACCGGCCCGGGTGTAGAGCCACGCCAGCAACGAGGGGGCCGGATGTTCCAAGCGGCGGGTTGCTTCCCATCCCAGCGTGTCGAGCAGGAGACAATGGCCCCCCGTCGGGACAAGGACCGGCACGCCCGCCCGCCGCAAGGCGTCGGCGAGCGCGGCCACCCCGTTGACGCGCGCGCGGACCAGCCCCTCGAGGGTGTCCCAAGCCGCGAGGCTGGCCCCGATGAGGTCCCGGCCCTCTTGGCCCAAGCCGCTGCCCTGGAAGGCCAGGGTCTCTCGCAGCTCGCGCGCGAGCCCTTCATCCCGCAGGGCGAGCACCGCGCCCGCGGGCACCCCGAATTCCTTGGACAGACTCGCGGTGACATAATCCGCCTGCTGAACCAACTCGCGGACGACGGCAGCCAGGGGCTGTCCCTGACACTCCGGTTCGTGGGTCTGTGCGAAAACGGCGTTGCCCAGGATACGGGTGGCGTCGAGCCAGAGCCGGGCACGGTAACGAGAGGTCAACGCCCGTACCGCTCGGAGATTGGCCAGCGACACCGGATAGCCGCCGCTGGCGTTATTGGTCAGCTCGACGCACACCAACCCCGCCTCTCCTTGGCTCGCCCCCTCGGCGAGACTGGCCTCCAGCCGCGTCAGGTCCAGGTCGCCCCGGAAGACCGAGCGGGCTTCGTCGGCTTCACCCAGCTCCAGGCGGGCGATTTCTTCGGGAACCAAGCCGTGAGCAATCTGGTGGTAGAGCAGGGTAGGAAAGAGCCGGTTTTGGGGCACGCGCAGTCCCGACCGGGCCAACCGGCGGCAGAGCAGCCCCTCGAGGAGGCGGGCCTGGGCCCCCAGGAGCAGATGGGGGAAGGGGAAGAGCATGCGCAGCAATGCCTCGGGGTCCTCCGCGGGGGCGTTACGCCGGCGCAAGCTCTCCCCTCGCTCGCGGAGTTCGGGGTAACGCAGCTCCGCCCAGGAATCAGTGACCAAATCCCACGGCACCGCCTTCGCCGGGAGTCTCAACGTGTTGAAGCCGGCCTCCCCCAAGGCCACGCCGCGATCCTGCACTGCGGCTGCGGGCTCGCTTGCGCGCGGCGCCTCCACCGCCGGTGCGATTGTGGCGCTGGCGACCGGGCCGGACGGTGAACGGTGGGCTCCCCTTTCATCGGCGGGGCTCGCCGCCTCAGGACTGCCCTCGGGGCGGGCCAGGAGCATCAGGAGGTTGAGGAACGTCTCCGGCGCTGAAGCCCGCGGCCGGGCGAGGAACAGCGGCTGGACGGCAAACCGGAACTTGTTCTTGAACTGGAAGTTTGCGTCTCCGTTCAACAGCCCCGAATCATGCACTTCCCGCAACGTCTGGAGCACGGCGAGGTCGGCTTGGGGATGGGGGTCCAGCCTTGTGCCCAGGGTTGCCCCGAGACTGAAATGCTGGCATCCCTCCTGGCGGAGGACCTCGATGATGGAAGAGATCGTGAACTCGAGTCCCCCCAACGGCATGTCGGTCCGGTAAAACTCGAGGTCCATCAGGTAACCGGCGCGACGGGGCACGCGCGTGATCACCACCGCGTTCTCCAAGCGGCCGCCGCGGGTGGTGAGGAAGAGGCGGTGGGCGGTTTCGAGGCGACCGGTTCGCACCTGCTCCTTGAACGGTTCGACCAACGGCACCCGCCGGCCCTTGAGCTCCATCCACCGGTCGATTAACTCCAGCAAGCCGGCGTCTGTGCCCGGCTCAGTCCCCGGTCGGTATTCGACCGTCCGGCAGTCGGCGCCTTTGGTGTAGTGGTTAAGTTGGTAACGCAGCCGCTGCATCGCCTTGCCCTGCACGGTGAAGGCCTTCAGGTCGGCGCAGCTCTGGAGGACACCGATGGGCGTGGTCGAAAACCCCAGTTTCCGCAAGACCGCGGCTTCCGCTTCACCCGCGAGGAAGTCGAGCTGGGACTCGGCGGGCAGCGTCTGGCGGAACTCCGCGACCAACGTCTCGTAAGCCTCGGCGGGTCCGACAAAAGCCCAGACAAAGACCGAGGCCCCGTTGCGGTTGAGGAAGAAGAGTCCCTCGGCGGCCTGGCCGACGTAGAGATTGGGGGCCAGGATCCGCCGGTTCACGGCCCACGCGCCCTCGTGACCGTACTCCCGCATCAACGCCGCCACACGCGCCGCGAGTTTGGGGTGCTGGGTCAGGTCCGCCTCCCGCAGCACCGTCGGGGTGGGGGCAGCGGCCGGGTCATGGTCGAGTGGGGTGCTGCCTTCCCGCGGCCGCTCGGTCGCGAGGGGGACGGCGGGGGATCGGCCGCGGGGCGGCTCGGTTCGCAGGCGCTCTTGCAGGCGCGCCGCGTGGTGCTGGCGGAAATAGGCCGCCAAGTCGCGAATCGTGAGGTGCTCGAAGAACAGGGTCTTGGGCAGGGTGCCGAAGATGCCTTCGAGTTGCCGCGTCGCGCTGAGGACCAGGAACGAGTCGATCCCATAGCGCTCCAGCGGTTCCGCCGGTCGCAACCGCGCCGGCGGGAGCTTGAACACGGCCGCCAGGAGGTTGATCAAAAAACCCTCGCTGGCCGCGGTGAGATCCCCGGAGACCGAACCGTTGCTGCCAGGGGCCGTGCTCGGAGCGGGAGTGCCGGGGGTGGCGCCGGGCGGGTTGAGCGCCGGCGGCGCCGCCTCCCGCGTTGCCGCGTGCCCGGGGCAGAACGCGCTGGTCAGTTTGGCCCGATCGCCCTTGGCGATGACGCACTGCGGTGTGGTCAGGGTCAACGCCGCCTGGAGCGCCGCCATCGCGGCTGCGGTGTCCAGTGGTTCCAGGCCGATGGTGGTTCGCAGCGCCTTTTGTTGTGCCTCCGGCATCGGCATGCCGCCCTCTCGCCACCACGGCCAGTTCAGCGCGAGGGTCTTGCCGGAGCGCAGGCCTCGGGCACGTAAGGCCTCGCGGTACGAGGCGAAGGCGTCCAAGAACCGGTTGCCCGTGGCGTAGTCGCTCTGACCGGGGTTGCCGGAGACGCTCGCCAACGAGGAGAAGAGGATAAAAAAGTCCAGGGACAGCTCCCGGGTCGCCTCGTCCAGGACGAGGGTCCCTTCGATCTTGGGCGCCAACACTTCCAGGATTGCGGACGGGTCCTTCCGCACCAAGAGGGCATCGCGCAACACGCCGGCACAATGGAAAACCCCGTGCAGGGTGCCGAAGCGTTGCCCGATCAGG
>JAJXTA010000616.1 GCA_021784265.1 bacterium
GCCAAACGGGTGGCACGGATCGCCCAGGGCCTGCTCTCCTATTGCCGGCCGGCGGTCGGCGCCCGTGTCCCGCTCGATGTGCGGGTGCCCTTGCGCAAGTCGCTGGCGCTGATCGAAGAGCCCGCCCGCCACAGCGGCGTGAAAGTGGAAGACCGATTGCCCGAGCGCTTGCCCCTCGTGCAGGCCAACGCTAGCGAGCTGGAGCAAGTGTTCCTCAACCTCTTTCTCAATGCCCTGGACGCCATGCCCCGGGGCGGCACCTTGCGGGTCTGGGCCCCGCCCCAGCCGGTCCGCCTGTTGTCCGGCGGTGCCGGCGTGGCCGTCACGGTCGAAGACAGCGGCACCGGCATTGCGCGGGAGCTCCAGGAGAAGGTCTTCGAGCCGTTCTTCTCGACCAAGAAAGAAGGCCGCGGCACGGGCTTAGGGCTGTCCATCTGCTCGGGGCTGATCCGCAGCCACGGCGGCGAGATCGAGCTGGCCAGCGAAGTGGGGCACGGCTCGCGCTTCACCATCAAACTACCCCAGGCCCCGCCCCCAGCCGGCGATCACTCCGATGGCTAAGACAAGGATTTTCATCGTGGACGACGAGAGCGGGATGTTGGAGGTGTGTGCCGACACCTTGCAACGGCTCCCCGACACCGAGATCGTCCTCGAACAAGACAGCACCCGCGCCGCCGAACGGCTGACGGAGGAGCAGGTGGACCTGTTGATCGCCGACATCCGCATGCCGGGGGTCAACGGGGTCGAGCTGTTGCGCCTGGCGCGCCAACAGGACCCCAACCTCCCGGTCCTGATGCTCACCGCCTATCCCACGGTCGAGACCGCCGTCGAGAGCATGAAGCTGGGCGCGGCGGATTACCTCACCAAACCGTTCCTGCCCGCCGATCTGTTGGCGAACGTCAAGCGGCTGCTCGAGGCCCGCCAATTGCGCGAGGAAAACCGCCTGCTCCGCCGGCAGGTCGAGCGGCCGTACGGGTTTGGCGAAATCTTCGGTCGCAGCGCCCCGATGCAGCGGGTCTTCGAGAACATCCAACGCGTGGCCGAGCTCAACGTGGATGTGCTGGTGGTGGGGGAAACCGGCACGGGCAAGGAGCTGGTCGCCCGCGCCATTCACCAGCGCAGCCGCCGCAAAGACGGCCCCTTCGTGCCGGTGGACTGCGGCGCCATCCCCGAGGACCTGTTGGAGAGCGAGTTCTTCGGCCACGAGCGCGGGGCCTACACCGGCGCCCAGACGCGGACCCTGGGTTTGCTGGAATACGCCAACCGCGGGACGTTCTTCCTGGACGAGTTGGGCCAGCTTCCCGTGCGCCTGCAACCCAAGCTCCTCCGCGTCTTGCAGGAACGCACCATCCGCCGGGTGGGGGCGACAAAGGAAATCCCGCTCGATGTGCGGATCGTGGCCGCCTCCTCGGTGAACCTGGAGGAGGCGGTGAAGCGCGAGCGCTTCCGTTTGGACCTCTACCACCGGATCTGCGTCGTGCGCATCGAGCTGCCGCCCTTGCGGGAACGGGTGGAAGACATCGCCCTGTTGACGGACCACTTCGTCGCCCGGTGTGCCAAGGAGCTCGACAAAGGACCGGTCCAGCTCAGCCCGGAGGCGATGGAAGTGCTCACCAGCTATTCGTGGCCGGGCAACGTCCGGGAGCTGCAGAATGCCCTCAAGGGGGCCATCGCCCTGGCGCGCGGCCAAGTGATTATGGTCGAAGACCTCCCCGATGACATCGTGGCCCATGCCGCCGAGATGGCCCCCAAAAACGGCGGGGGGTACTTCGCGTTGCGCGAGCGGCGCCTGGCCTCCTTCGAGAAGGAATACTTCGAGAACCTGCTGGCCAATTCCCAAGGTGACGTCACCAACGCCGCCCGCGAGGCGCAGATCCCCCGCGGCACGCTCTACCGGCTCTTGAAGAAACACGGGCTCAACCCCGCCCAATTCCGCCCGGAAACCCCGGGCCCGGCGTAGTGGATTGGCCGCCGATGCGCTCCCCCCGGCGAACGCGGTGCCCGTGGTGGTGGACCTGGGTTTGGGTGTTCGCCGCCGGGTTGGGGTGCGTCCAACGCGGCGGAGCGGCATCCCCCGCCGCCCCCGACTCGCCGGCGAGTGAGCCGACGAACCTGACGCAAGCGGTCGCTTGGCTCCAGGCCCGCTCCACCCGGATGATCCGGGACTGCCGCCGCCCCACCCGGACTGGCATCACCGCGTTCCCGCCGCAGGTGGGCAGCGGGTATGAGGCCTTCTGGCTGCGCGACTACGCCTACATGCTGGAGGGCAACTCCGCGGCGTTCACGGACCGCGAGGTCGAGGAGGCCTATCGGCTCTTCCTGGCCGCCCAGCGCGCCGACGGGGCCATGGTCGATTGCGTGAAGTTCGACGGCACCCCCATCTACATGCCCGGCTTTGGCACCTTGGGCCGCAACCCGGTCGCCGACGGCTCCCAGTTCGCGGTCGATGTGGCATGGTGGACCTGGCGGAAGACGCACAACACCGCCCTAGTTGCCGCCACCGTGGATCAACTCATTCGCGGGATGCGGGTAGTCCCACGGAATCCCGCCACCGGCCTGGTTCACCTCCAGCCCGGCGTCGAGCCGGACCGCTGCCCGTACGGTTTTACCGACGCCATCCGCAAACAGGGCGACGAACTCTTCTGCTCGCTGCTCTTCGTCCAGGCCAGCCGGCAATTGGCGGACCTGCTCCGCGCCGTCGGGCGGTCCGCGGAAGCCCGGGCCTGGCAGCGGGAAGCTCGAACCGTGGCCCGGGAAATCCGGGCCGTGTTTTGGGACCCTCACCTGGGCCTGTTTCAGGCCGCCACCCTGGTGTGCCGCCAGCCCGACCTCTGGGGCTCGGCCTTCGCCGTCCATCTCGGGGTGGCCAACGCCAAGCAAACGCGCGCCATCGCCGCCTACTTCCGCCAGCACTACCACGAAATCGTCAAGCGCGGTCAGCTCCGCCATCTCCCGGGCGGCATGTACTGGGAAGCGACCCTCGGCGTGAAGCCGGGGACCTACCAAAACGGGGCCTATTGGGCCACGCCCATCGGCTGGTTCGTCGAGACCCTGGCGCGCGTCGCTCCGGCGCTGGCCGCCCAGACAGTCGTGGATCTGGTGCGGGACTTCATCCGGACGGGCGACGAAAACGAGTGCGTGAATGACGGTTACGCCAACGTCTCGCATTACGTGGCGAGCACCACCTTGCCTCTGGACGGCATTCGCGCCCTCGTCCCGACGCGGGGCCGGCCCCAGCGCTCGGCAACACC
>JAJXTA010000617.1 GCA_021784265.1 bacterium
TGCGCATCTCCCGATCATCCGCGCGGTGCAACAGGCGGCCGAACGGGGGACGAGCTTCGGCATCCCGCATCCGGCGGAAGTGACGATGGCGCGGTTGATCTGTTCGGTGGTGCCGAGCGTCAAGAAGGTGCGGATGTGCAACTCAGGCACGGAGGCCACGATGTCGGCGGTCCGGCTGGCGCGCGGCTTCACGGGGCGCACGAAGATCATCAAGTTCGAAGGCTGCTATCATGGGCATGTGGATTCGCTGTTGGTCAAGGCGGGCTCGGGCGCGCTCACCTTCGGGCACCCGGACAGTGCCGGGGTGCCACCGGAGTTCACCCAACACACCCTGGTGCTGCCCTTCAACGACCTCGAGCGGGTGCGGGCCGCGTTCGCGGCGCATCCTGGCCAGATCGCGGGGCTCATTCTCGAACCGGTGCCGGGCAACGCCGGGGTGTATCTGCCGAAACCGGAGTTCCTGCCGTTCTTGCGGGAGATCACGCGCGCGGAGGGGGCGGTGCTGATTTTTGACGAAGTGATGACGGGCTTTCGGCTTGGCTTGGCCGGGGCCCAAGGCCGTTACGGGATCACCCCCGATCTGACTTGTTTTGGCAAGATCATTGGGGGCGGTCTGCCCGTGGGGGCCTTCGGGGGCCGGGCGGACATTATGGACTGCCTGGCGCCGTTGGGACCGGTGTACCAGGCGGGAACGCTCAGCGGCAACCCGTTGGCGATGGCCGCGGGCAGGGCGGCGCTGGAGGAACTGCAGACCGGGCGGGCCTATGAGCGCCTGGAGGAACTGGGAGCGCAACTGGAGGCCGGGCTGCGGACGGCGGCGCGCGCGGCGGGCGTGCCGATGCAGCTCAACCGTTGCGGCTCGATGCTTTGTGGCTATTTCACGCACCGGCCCGTCGGGAATTTGGCCGAAGCCATGCAAAGCGACCGCGAGCGCTTTGCCAAATACTTCCACGGGATGCTGGCCGAGGGGATTTATCTGGCCCCCTCCCAGTTCGAAGCCGGCTTCTTGTCGGTGGCCCACACCCCGGAGGACCTCGAGCGGACCATTGCGGCCGCGGCCAAGGTGTTGCGGACCCTGTAGCCGGAGTCGCGAACCTCAGCCTTTACCTCCCGTGCGCGTTCTGGCGATCGATCATGGCACCCGGCGGATGGGCATTGCGCTGAGCGATGAGCTGCGCCTGATCGCCCAGCCGTTGGAGTTCATCCCGGCTGAGCCCTTCGCCGCCTTTCTCGACCGCCTGAAGGAACTCCTGCGGGAGAAGGAGGTGGACCTGGTGCTGGTGGGGATGCCGCGGAACATGGACGGGAGCTACGGACCGGCGGCCTTGAAGGTCCAGGCCTTCGTCGCCGTGTTGCGGGATGCGGTGGCGGTACCGATCCAAACCTGGGACGAGCGGCTCACCTCCGTGCAGGCCCACCGGTTCTTGCGCCAAGCCGGGGTTCGGCGGGAGCAGCGCAAGCAACGGGTGGACGGCACGGCGGCGGCGATCCTTCTGCAGAGCTACCTAGACGCCCAGGCGGGCGGCTGAGCCGCGACCCTGTGTCTGCCCGCCGCCCCGCCCCCGCCTCGCCGGCTGGAACGCTGAAGCTCCGGCTGACGATTGCCTACGACGGCGCCCGGTATGCCGGTTGGCAGGTGCAACAAACGGGGGTGGGGGTCCAGCAACGGGTCGAGGAGGCCCTCGCCAGGATTTTTCCGACCGGCCCGCGGCTGCACAGTGCCAGCCGCACCGATACCGGCGTGCATGCCCTGGGGATGGTGGCGCATTTCGAGGTGCCCGTCGCCGAGTTCCGCCTGCCGCTGGCCAAGGTGCCGCTGGCCCTCAACGCCCACCTGCCGCCCGACATCCGGGTGATGGCGGCGGGGCGCTGTCGGGCGGAGTTCCACGCCCGCTTCACCGCCACCGGCAAGCAGTATCGCTATTTTGTCTGGAACCATCCGGCGATGAACCCGCTCTGGGCGGGCCGGGCTTGGCATGTGCCGCGGCCGCTGAACCGGCAGGCGATGCGCCTGGCGGCGCGCGCCTTCGTTGGGCGCCACGACTTCCGTTCGTTCGCCGCGAACCGGGGCTATGAGCCGACCTCCACCATCCGGACCGTGCGGCGCTGCGAACTGCGTTCCCAAGGGCCGCTCCTGGTTTGGATCATCGAGGCGGATGGATTCCTCTACAAAATGTGCCGCGGCCTGGTTGGGACGCTTGTCCAGGTCGGGTTGGGCAAGATCCCAGCGGGCTCGCTCACCCAGATCCTCCGCCGCCGCGACCGGCGGGTGGCGGGCATGAGCGCGCCGGCGCACGGCTTGGTGCTCTGGAAAGTGTTTTACCCTTCCCGGACCGGGCCGCGTCGGTCTGGCGGTTCCTCGGTGTCGGCGCGGTTGGGGGCGCCTGCGAAGCCCGAGGCGTAGCGGCTGATTCACCGTTCCTGCCGATGCACGTCGTCCTCCTCGAGCCGGAGATTCCGCCCAACACGGGAAACGTAGCGCGGCTCTGTGCCGCCACCCAGACGGTGCTCCACTTGATCGAGCCGCTCGGGTTCCGGCTGGATCATCGGCAACTGCGCCGGGCCGGCATGGATTACTGGCGCCACGTGGACTGGCGCCGCTGGCCGAGCTGGGAGGCGTTTGCGCGCGAGCACCCAGGCACAGGAAGCTTGTGGTTGATCGAGTCCGACGGCCCGCGCCGCTACACCGAAGCCCCGTTCGGGCCCGACGATTTTCTGGTGTTCGGCCGCGAGACGGCCGGGTTGCCCACAGCCTTGCTCGCCGACCACCCCGGGTGCTGGTTACGCCTGCCGATGTTCAACCCCGCCGCCCGGTCGCTCAACCTAGCGAACTGTGTGGCGATCGTCCTCTTTGAGGCGCTCCGCCAGCAGGGTTTCCGCGGAGAACTTGCCGTCCCGTGCGGCCACCGGGAGGCGGGAGGGACCGTCGCGGCTGGCTGGGACCCAGCCCGCTCGGGGTAGCGCCCGCGCGGGCGGAGGGGAGCGTTGAGGCGGGCTCAGAGCGCGCCAAAGAGGCGGAACAGACCATAGACGGCCAAGCACTCCAGGGCGACGAAGAGCAGGAAACAGGCGATGATGTAAAACCAATGGAGGGCCGCGAAAAAGAGGCGCGTGCCCCGGGAGCGGGGCGGCGGGGGCGGCGGCGGGATTTTGCCTCCCCGGTCGCGTGTCCAGAAGCGGGTCATCGTATCGTCAATCGGCGCGCTACCCACCGGAGTTGAGCCGGGCTGAGCGCCACGCC
>JAJXTA010000618.1 GCA_021784265.1 bacterium
CGAAAGCGGGACGGGCAAGGAATTGATCGCCGGGGCGCTCCACTGCCTGAGCCAACGCCGGGACAAGAATTACATCCGGATCAACTGCGCGGCCATTCCGGAGACGTTGCTGGAGAGCGAACTCTTTGGCCACGAAAAGGGGGCGTTTACCGGGGCGCTGCGGCAGAAGGCGGGGCGGGTCGAGGAAGCGGACGGGGGCACGATTTTCCTGGATGAGATCGGGGATATGAGCCGGCCGCTCCAGGCCAAGCTGCTCCGCTTTCTGGAGGACGGCACCTTCACCCGAGTGGGGGGCAATCTCGAATTGCGGGTGGAGGTCCGGCTGATCGCCGCCACCAACCGAGACATCATCGAAGCGATTGGCCAGAACCATTTCCGCGAAGACCTCTTCCACCGCCTCAACGTGGTGCAGTTCCAACCGCCCCCGTTGCGGGAGCGGGGCCAGGATATTCTCTTGCTGGCGGAGCATTTTTTGAAGCATTTTAGCGCCCAAATGAACAAGTCGATCCGAGGCTTGAGCGCGGCGGCGCAGCAGAAGCTCCTGGCGCACCATTGGCCGGGCAATGTGCGCGAGCTGCGCAACGTGCTGGAGCGGGCGGTGATCCTGGAGGGCACCCCCGAAATCCGGGCCGAGAGCCTGCCCGATTTTCAGTTGGAGATGCGCCTGCGCAAACCCGAGACCAGCGGGCAAGCCGAGGAGCGTTCCCTGGAGGAACGCCTGGCCGACCACGAACGGGAGTTGATCCTGAGCATCGTCGCCCAGAGCCACTTCAACCTGACCAAGGCGGCCGAGCTGCTGAAGATCAGCCGCCACGCCCTCCGCTATCGCATCCATCGCTTGAACATCGATTTGGGCGAAGGGTTCGAGGAGGAGGCCGAAAGCTCCCAAAACAAGGAACCGGCGTGAAGCTTGCACTGTTGGCCCTGGATGCCGGCGACCTACCCATCCGCCCCGGCGCGGCGGGCGGGGGGCGCCTGCCCCTGGTGTTTGAGGATGTTTACGTGATCCTGGGCACGGGATTGCTGTTGCTGGTGCTGTTGCTCGTCTGGGCGAAGTATCTGCGCAAACGGCCCCGCCGCCACGACAACCCGCGCGTCACTTACCGGGCCGCCGGGGAGGAAGAGCAAGAGGGCGAAGAAGCCGAAGCCCACTCCCACTCCCACCATCACCACCACCGCCGCCGTCACCGCCGCCGCCGCGACCATCGCGTCCGCAACCCCACCCTGGCCGAGACCGGCGGTTTGCCTCCGCCCCGCGCGAGCGATGCGCCCCCGCCGCCCGCCGTGTGAGCACCTCCGCCAGCCAGGCCATTACCCGCAAAAGCGCCTCGAATCTGGCGCTGTCGTTCATTCTGTTGCCGCGGGAGAAGCGCCAGGCCATGGCGGCGTTATATGCCTTTTGTCGGGAGGTCGATGACGTTGCCGACGAGGCCGGCGTGCCGGTGCCGGAGCGGCAGACCCGGTTGGCGGCGTGGCGGGCGGACCTGCAGGCCGCCTGCACCCACGGCGCGCCGCAGTTCGCCGTCACCCGCGAGCTCCAGCCGGTCATCGCCCGCTACCACCTCCCGTTCGCTCATTTCGATCAGTTGCTCGAAGGGGTGGCGATGGACCTCCAGGTGCGGCGCTACCCGGATTACGCGACGCTGGAGAGCTACTGCTACCGAGTGGCGTCGGTGGTGGGGCTCCTAAGCATCGAAGTGTTCGGTTACCAGAACCCGGCCTGCCGCGAGTACGCGGTGGCCTTGGGCAAAGCGCTCCAACTGACCAACATCCTCCGCGACGTGGGCACCGACGCCGCCCGCGGGCGCATTTATCTGCCACTCACGGAGCTCACGCGCTTTCGCGTCACGGAGGAAGAAATCCTCCGGGGCGAATACTCCCCCCGGTTCCGCGCGCTGGCCGGGAGTGTGGCCGACCATGCCCGCCAGTTCTACCGGCAGGCGCGGGAGACCCTGCCGGTCGGCGACCGCCGCGCGATGGCGCCGGCGGAGTTGATGGGGTCGGTCTATTGGCGGCTGTTGGGCAAACTCTCGGCCCGCCAATTCAACGTGCTGGGCGACCGCCCGACGCGCCTGGGGCGCGGGGCCAAACTGCTCCTGGTGCTGCGCACGTGGTGGCGGCTGAGCGCGGGCCCTTGCGCGCCCACGTATGGCCTCCCTTGATCGCCCGCGCCGCTTGGTGGTGAACGCGGATGATTTCGGGCGCTCCCACTCCATCAACCAGGCCGTGGTCCAGGCCCACACCGAAGGCCTCCTGACCACCGCGAGTCTGATGGTCAACGGCGCGGCGGCGGCCGAAGCCGTGGCACTGGCGCGGGAGCATCCCCGCCTGGGCGTCGGGCTCCATCTGAGTCTGGTTTGCGCCCGGTCCACGCTCAAGCCCACGGAAATCCCCGGCTTGGTAGATCACCGCTTTCAGTTCAGCAACCACCCGGTGTGGGCCGGCGTGCGCTACTTCTTCCACCGGGGGCTGCGCTGGCAGTTGCGCCACGAAATCGCGGCGCAGGTCCAGAAGTTTCAGGCCACCGGCCTGCCGATGGACCACCTCAATGGGCACCTGAACCTCCACCTGCACCCGACCGTCTTCGGGTTGCTCTGGCGCCATGCCGAGGGCTGGGGGATTCGCGGTCTGCGCCTCACCCGTGATCCGTTCTGGCTCAACGCCCGGCTGGCCTCCGGGCGGTGGGCCTACCGGATCAGCCATGCCCTCGTGTTCAATCTCCTGGCCGCCGCCAGCCGTCGGCGCCTCCTGGCTCGCGGCATCAAATACACCCGCCAAGTCTTTGGGCTGCTCCAGAACGGGCAAGTCACCGAGGCGTTTCTCCTCCGGCTCCTGCCCCGCCTGCCGCCGGGTGATACCGAACTCTATTGCCACCCCTCGCTGGACGAGGCGCGCCCCGAGCTGGAGGCGTTGCTCAGCCCCCGCGTGCGGGCGCTGGCCCGGGAGCTAAACCTGGCGACCATCCGTTACCAAGACCTCTAAGATGATCAAACTGCTGCTGATCCTCATTGTCGGCGTCTGCCTGGAAGCCGTGGGCGTCGTCTTCCTCAGCAAGGGCCTGAAGCAACTCGGCGAGGTGCGCGTGGTGACGCTCCCCGCCGTGGCGCGGGTCGTCGCGGCGGGCGTCACCAACCGGAATGTGCTGTGCGGGGTGTTTTTCGAGGCGCTCTTCTTCGGCACGTTGCTGGTGCTGATGGCGCGGGCCGACGTGAGTTTTGTGTGGCCGTTGACGTC
>JAJXTA010000619.1 GCA_021784265.1 bacterium
GCGCCGGTTTTGGTGCGTCTCGCTGTAATGGACCAGCAATCCCACCCGGGTGCTCTGCCGCAGGGCGTGATCCAAGTAGCCGGCGACCTGGACGGCGGCGTGGTTCTGGAACAGCTCCGAGTAAGCCCACTGGAGGCCGCCCTCGGTCAGCAGCTCCTCGGTGGCTTCCCACGCCCCTCCCAGCCCCTCGAGCAGGAAGATGGTCTCCGGGTACTCCTGGCGCACCCGGGCCGTGATGTACTGCCAGACCGGCGCCGGCACCTTGTAACCCGCATCGCAGCGGAAGCCATCGACACCCCGGCGGCACCACTCCAGGAAGGCCTCCGCCAGATACTCGCGCAGGGCGGGGTTGTGATGTTCCAACTCAATCAAGTCCTCCCACGTCACCCCCCAAGCCCCCGGGCTCACAAACGTGCCGTCGGGCCCCCGCAAGAACCATTCCGGGTGCCGCTCTTGGAGAAAAGCGCCCCAGCCCGTGTGGTTGATCACGATGTCCAGAAAGACCCGACCGCCGCGGCAATGCACCCCGTAGGTCAACTCACGGAACTGGTCGATGGCGGTGGTCCGCCGGTCGAATTCGACCAAGGCCGGGTCAATGGCGGTGAGGTCTTGGCAGGCGTAGGGGCTGCCAAAGCGGCCGAAGCGGGCGAAGGTGGTCGGGGTGGGATTAACCGGCAGGAGGTGGAGGATGCGGCACCCCAGGGTGTCGAAGATATGCGGCAGCTCCGCGCGCAACTCCCGCAGCTTGCCCGAGGGCGGAATGACGGTGTAGCCGCGCCCATCCAAGGCCTTGAGCTCGTGCTCCTGGTCCGGCGCCGGTGTCGCCACCGCCCCCTTCCGCGCGCCGAAGAGCCGGGTGAAGGCGCAGTAGATAGTGTTGGCGGCGCGGCAGGCGTCCGGTTGGACGCACACCCCGACATCCAGCCCCTCAGGCCAGTGTTGCCATCCCCGCGGATCGCGGGCGTAGGCCTTGGCGCGGAAAAAACCCACTTCGGTCAGCGGCAGCTCGATGCGCCAGGCCCCATCGCGCCACGCCAGCGGCACATCGCGCCACGAGGCGAGGGTGGCGGGGCGACGGGCCCGGACGGAGGCGATGATCTCCCGCCACCGGACCGCGGCGCGGCCGAGGTTCGTGCGCAGAAAGGCCCGCCAGCCGGGCGGTTCGCCCGGGCTTTCCCCCCCCTGTAACTCGAAACGAAGCCGGTCCCCGACGAAGCGCAGGAGGCGCTCGCCCGGTCGAGGCGTCATCCGCACCGTGCCCAGTGGATGCATGCGATGCCCGGAGTTGATGCGCTAATCCACGTCGGAATTCAATCCTGGAAACGGGGAGATCGAATGGTTCGGCGGCGACTCCGCAACGCGGGGCGCCGGTCCGGCGCGTGCCTGCCGGGCCACGACCTCGCTGGGCGGGGGCGGCGGGCGTGTGCTCGACCGTCGGTTGGGCTAGGCGCGCCCAGGTCCGGCCGCGGCCGGGGCGGTTCGTTTCGCCGCCCCGGGCAAGGTGGTGACGACCACCACGGTGGAAGCCGTCACCCCGATGCCTTGCTCGCCCCAGCCGCCCTTACACGTAACTGGGGTACTGGGGCTGGTACATCTGCCCCGCCACATGGCCACGGAGATCGGCGGGCCGCGGGACCTCGGCGAGGTTCAGCCGATAGGCCTCCTCCGCCACGGCGACGGCGATGGCGGCGGAGACCTCGCGCATCCGCTGCAAGGCTGGGTAGATGCGGCCCTGCTGCAAATCGCTCTCCTGGACCTCTTGAGCCAGGGCTTTGGCCGCGTGCGAGAACATCGAGTCCGTCACGCGACGGGCGCCGCAGCTCAAGACCCCGAGCCCGACGCCCGGGAAGATGTAGGCGTTGTTGCCCTGGCCGGGGACGAACCGCCGGCCCTCGAGAGTCACGGGCGGGAACGGGCTCCCGCTGGCAAAGATCGCGCGCCCCTGGCTCCAGCCATAGGCTTCCTCGGCGGTGCACTCCGCTTTGGAGGTCGGGTTGGACAACGCCAGGATCACCGGCCGCGGGTTGTGCCGGGCCATCGCCTCGACCACCCCTTGGGTAAAACTCTTGGGCATGCCCGAGACCCCGACCAGCACCGTGGGCCGCAGCGCTTCGATGGCTGAGAGCAGGTCCGGGCAGGACGCATGCGCATGGGCGTAGGGCACCTTGTGCGCGGCGAGCTCGCCACGGCCCTGGACCACCAGCCCTTGGGAATCGACAAACCAGCAGTGCCGCCGCGCCTCGGCCTGCGGCACACCCTCCGCCATCAGTGCCGCCACGATCAGGTCCCCAATGCCGATCCCCGCCTCGCCCGCGCCCTGGAAGAGGACGGTCTGCTCGGCCAGCGGCCGCCCGGTCAGGCGGAGGGCGGAGTAGATGCCGGCCAGGGTCACCGCCCCGGTCCCCTGGATATCGTCGTTGAACGTGCGGACGCGGGTCTGGTACTGCTTGAGCAAGCGGAAAGCGTTGAGGTTGCCGAAATCCTCGAACTGGATCAGCGCCCGCGGGAAGACCTTGCGCGTGGCGCGGATGAATTCCTCGATAAACTCATCGTAGGCCGGCCCGCGCAATCGCCGCTGCCTCAGGCCTGTATAGAAAGGATCGGACAACAGGGTGGTGTTCTCGGTGCCCACATCCAGGGTGATGGGCAGGCATACCCGCGGGTGGATGCCGCCGCAGGCCGTGTAGAGCGACAGCTTGCCCACGGGGATCCCCATGCCGTAGGTGCCGAGGTCCCCCAGGCCCAGAATCCGCTCCCCGTCGGTGACCACGATCACCCGCACGTCGCGGTGGGGCCAGTTGCGCATCACCCGGGCGACCTCCCCGCGGTCGGCTGCCGAGAGGTAGAGACCGCGCGGCCGGCGGAACAGGTTCCCGTATTCCTGACAGGCCTTGCCCACCGTGGGCGTGTAGATGATCGGCATCATCTCGTCGAGGTGATCCAGGATCACGCGGTAAAAGAGGGCCTCATTCCGGTCTTGCAGGGCGATCAACTGGGCGTAGCGCTCCAGATCGTTGGGCATGCGCCGGAGCGTTTGCATTATCCGCTCCACCTGCTCCTCCTGGGTGAAGACGCGGGGCGGCAACAGCCCGCGCAGCCCGAGCGTCTCGCGTTCCGCCGCCGTGAAGGCGGTCCCCTTGTTCCAGACCGGATTCTGCAGCCAACCCAGTTTTCCTGAGGCCCCGCGACGCGCGGTCGCAGCCGACGATTTCACAATATCTGACGTCATAGA
>JAJXTA010000620.1 GCA_021784265.1 bacterium
ACTCACTCCGAGCTTGGCGGACCCGCGACCGAAGCTATAGTGCGCCGCATGACCACTTGGTTCACCCACCGCCGCCTGGCGGCCCTGCTGTCGGCCTGCGCCCTGGTGTGGCCGATGCTGGGCACCCCGACCGCCCGGGCCGCCACCCCGCGCGCCCTCCCCGCTGGCCAACTGCCTGACGACCTCCGCCTGGGCCCACTGAAAGACCTCGATGGCTATTTCCCCTTCACCCCACCCTCCTCAATCGAGGCTTGGCGCCAGCGGGTCGAGCGCGTGCGCCGCCAGATGCTCGTGAGTCTGGGCTTATGGCCCATGCCGCAGCGCACGCCGCTCAACCCAGTGATCCACGGGCGACTCACCCGGAACGGGTACACCGTCGAGAAGGTCTATTTTGAGAGCCTGCCCGGCTTCTTTGTCACCGGTAACCTCTACCGCCCCACCGGGCGGAGCGGGAAGCTTCCCGGCGTCTTGTGTCCCTACGGCCACTGGAGCGATGGGCGGTTCATGGACCTCGGCGTCGAGGGTGTGCGCAAGCAAATCGTGGAAGGCGCCGAGCGCTTTGAGGACGGCGGCCGCAGCCCGCTGCAATCCCGCTGTGTGCAACTGGCCCGAATGGGGTGTGTGGTGTTCCATTACGACATGATCGGCTACGCCGACAGCGTGCAAATCCCCTACGAATTGGCCCACGGCTTTGCCAAACAACGCCCGGAGATGAACACGGTGGAACACTGGGGCCTGTTCAGCCCCCAAGCCGAAGCCCACCTCCAGAGTGTCATGGGCCTGCAAACGTGGGATTCCATCCGGGCCTTGGATTTCCTCTTGAGCCTGCCGGAGGTTGATCCGACCCGCGTCGCCGTGACTGGGGCCAGCGGCGGCGGCACCCAGACCTTCATCCTGTGCGCCCTCGATCCCCGGCCAAGCTTGGCCTTTCCCTGCGTCATGGTTTCGACCGCGATGCAAGGGGGCTGCACCTGCGAGAATGCCTGCGACCTACGCATTGACACGGGCAACGTGGAATTCGCCGCCCTCTTCGCCCCCAAACCCCTGGGCATGACCTGTGCCCACGACTGGACGATCGAGATGTCCACCAAAGGCTTCCCGCAGCTCCAGGCGCTCTATACCCTCCTCGGCGCCCCGGACCGCGTCACCCTCAAGCGGGGCGAGCACTTCGAGCACAACTACAATTATGTCAGCCGCGCGGCCATGTACAACTGGGTCAACCGCTTCTTCCAGCTCGGCTTCCAGGAGCCGGTGGTCGAGGAAGACCATCGGCGGCTCACCCGGACCGAACTCACCGTCTGGGACCCGCAACATCCAACCCCGGCGGGCGGCCCGGAGTTCGAACGCCATCTCCTGGATTGGCTCACCCGTGACGCCCAGCGCCAGCTTGAACCCCTCCGCCACTCCGCCGCGGACTTCCACCGGCTAGTCGGCGGGGCCGTGGACGTGCTCATCGGCCGCAACTTGCACGAGGTGGGGGACGTCACCTTCACCACCACGGCGAAGGTCGATCGTGGCGAACACCTGGAGGTGACCGGCTTGCTGCACAACCAAACCCACCACGAGGAGTTGCCCGTCCTCTTCCTCTACCCCAAGCAGTGGAATGGCCGGACGGTTTTGTGGGTGGATCCGGCGGGCAAGGCCGGTCTGTTTGAGGCCGCTGGCGGCGCCGAGGCCCGGCTGCGGGCCCCCATAAAGCAGCTCCTCGCCGCCGGCGCCACCGTGGTAGGGGTGGACCTCCTCGAGCAGGGTGAGTTCCTGCCCGACCAACAGCCCATCACCCAAACGCGCCGGGTCAGGAATCCCCGCGAAGCCGCAGCCTACACCTTCGGTTACAACCGGACCCTCTTCGCCCAACGAACCCAAGACCTCCTGACCGTCCTTAGCTTCGTTCACCACCATGAACGCAAGAGTCGGCGCGTGGACGCGGTGGGGCTGGCGGGCGCGGGTCTGTGGGTGGCCGCCGCACGAGCCCTGGCCAGTGAGGCCTTGGATAGCATCGCCATCGATACCGGCGGCTTCCGCTTTGGCAAGGTCCTTTCCCTCTGGGACCCCAGCTTTCTCCCGGGCGGGGCGAAATACGGAGATTTGCCGGGGTTTCTGGCTCTGGGGGCGCCTGGCGCGCTGTGGCTCGCCGGCGAAGGGGCCCAAGCACCCGCCGTCGTCAAGGCGGTCTATGCGGCCGCCAACGCCGCGGACAAGGTTACGGTATTCGACGGCCCCGCCGATCAAACCGCCCAAGCTGCCGTCGCCTGGTTGATCGCCGCCGCGCCAGGAGCCTCGACGCCGACCCACTCCACCACGGCGCAGCCCTGACGCTGAGCCAACGTTACCCAGCCAGGACCCTGGCCCGCTCGGCGTCCGTCAGACGCCGCCAGGTGCCGGGGCCGAGATCGCCCAATTCGAACGCGCCGATGCGCTGACGAATAAGCCGCAGCGTGGGGTGCCCAACCGCCGCGGTCATGCGCCGCACTTGGCGGTTCTTCCCTTCCACCAATTCCATCCCTAACCAGCAATCGGGCACTGACTTCCGGAAGCGAATGGGCGGGACGCGTGGTGGGACCTCCGGCTGCGGCGCCAAGCGCCAGACCCGACACGGCAGCGCCCGCCGGCCCTGGACCACCACCCCTTGGGCCAGCCGTGCCAACGTCGCCGCGCTCGGGAGCCGCTCCACCTGCACCCAATACAGCCGGTGATGACCGCGGGCAGGCTCCAGCAACCGCGCGTTCCACTCCGGCTCCTCGGTGAGCAGGAGCAAACCCTCCGAGTCGGCGTCCAATCGTCCCAGCGGATACACACCGGGAGGAAACCCAAACTCGGCCAGGGTCCGATGGGGCGACCCGTCGGGGGTAAACCGGCATACCACCCCGTAGGGCTTATGGAAGGCAAGCAACATGCGGGCCGCACTCACCGTACCCGCCCCCCGGGCCGGCGACAAGCCCGCCCTCCCGCCCGCGCTAGAAGACCTTCTCAGGCTCCTGGATTCGCCTGCGATCACTCCGGCTCCACGTTCCCATCGTCCGCAAGCGGCCTGTTCCGCAGTTGGAGTGTTCCATTATCGTTCATTATGGTGCGGCGGCCGGAACGGTCTGGGAACCACGTTCGCGGTCGCCGTCCCCTCACCGCCCCTCAGCCGCGGGCCTGTCTCATCCTGTGACACGGGGCCGGACCGGCTGTCTTGCGGCGGACCACTCCTCGGCCTACGCGACGGAGACAAACGACGGCACGTA
>JAJXTA010000621.1 GCA_021784265.1 bacterium
CATGCGCCGGGAATTCGAGCGTCTGACACCGCTCTGGCGGCGGGGCGGCTTCATTCCCAGCGTCGATCACCAAACGCCGCCGGGCGTGTCGCTGGCGCAATACCGCGACTACCTCCGGCTCTTAGAGGAATATACCCGATGAAACGACTCGTGCCGGGCCTGACTGGGGCTGGACTTCTCCTGACCATCGCCGCCCATACCGGCCCCGCCGATTTTCAAACGCCGAGCTACGCCGTCAGCTTCTCGCGGAGCGCCCCGGCCTTTACGCGCTTCTCGGTGGACGGCCTGGGCGAGGGCAAACTCGACCGGAACCCCGTGCTCCCCAGCGTGACCAATCTGACCGGGGCCCCGCTGGAGGTCCGCGGGAACGGCGACTTTGCCTATCCGAGTCCAACGGGCGGGGGCTGGCGGATTCGGTGTTCGCCCCGGGTCATCCAGTTGCGCTGCGACTTTGCTCCCAATGCCTTGTTGGCGCCGCTGGTGTTGCTCTTCGACCAGAAAACGAGCCACCCGACCCTTTTGGGCCTCATGCCGCCCGGGGCGCGGCGCATGGCGTTGCCGTGTGTGTTGCATCTGCCCGACCGCGGCTCGGTGCGGATCGGCGGCAACGTCCCGGGCGGCACGCTCGGTTATGACGCTCGCCGGTTCGTCCCGACGCCCTTTGTGCGGGTCGAGTTTCCGCCCGCCACCGCCACCCATCCCCGCGTCGAGTACCGCCTGGAGGTCGTCGCGATCTATCCGCGGCTCCCGGGCATCGAAGGAGACCCGCGTTTCGACGGCTTTCGCCGCGGCTATCTGAACATCTTCCAGGTCAACCCGCGGGTCCGGGCGCTGGCCAATAACGCTTCGAGCGACCCGGTGGCCTTTACCCTGTTCGAATATGCCGATGTGGCCCTGGAGACGCCCCCGCTGGCCGAAGGTTTGACCTGTTTGGACCTCGTGCGCATGACCCTGGAGCGGTACCTCGACGGGATGAAAGGGTACGGCCTCGTCGGTTATGGCACCCCGCCGACGGAGGCCGATCTCATCCCCTGGGGCGCTCCCTGGGACTCGTTGGACTCTTACCCCTCTCTGTTGATCGCCGCCTGCGACTACATCCAGGGCACCGGCGATTGGGCCTGGGCGCGACGCTATTACGGGCAACTCACCAATTGGGCCGGGGTGATGAGGGCCGCGGACCGGGACGGGAATGGTCTGCTCGAGTACCCCGGAACGGGGAATCGGGGCGATCGACCGACTCCCACCCGCCGCCCCGCTAATTGGTGGGATACGATCAACTTCGGCCACGAGGATGCCTACGCGAACGCTCTGGCTTATCGCGCCTGGGAGCGGCTGTCGGCCGTGGCCCGCCACCTGGGCCAGGGGGCCGACGCCGAGCGGCTCAGTCGGCTTGCCGACCGCCTGCGCGCCGCCTACCTCCCGACCTTCCTGGACCCGCAGACAGGGGTGCTGGCGGGCTGGAAGAGCGCCGACGGCCAGTTGCACGATTACTGGTTCACCTTCGTCAACAGCGTCGCAATCAGCTATGGCCTGGTGGACCGCCCCGAGGCCAACCGGCTGCTGGACAACCTGATGAAGCAGTTGCGCGCTGTGAACTATACCAACTTCCAGTTTGGTTTGCCGGGCAACCTGGTCCCGGTGCCCAAGGCCGACTACGCGCGCCACAACTGGCCGGGGGCGCTCGAGGTGGGTGAGCCGTCGCGTGACGACGGGTCCGACGCCTTCCAACGCTACGAGAACGGCGGGGCCACCGGCTGCTTTGCCTATTTTACCGTCCACGCCCTCTACCAACTGGGGCGGGTGGGGGAGGCGCGCCAGATTTTCTACCCGATGCTGGCCAATTACGCCGCCGGTGAATTCCAGGGCTTCGGGCCCAACGGTAAGTCCAAGGACTGGCGCGACTGGCAGGGCGGCTGCCACGGTTACGAAGGGCTCCTGGTGGACAACTACCTGACCCTGCTCGCCGTGCTCGACGAGGCCAAGGCCCGCTGGCGCTGAAGCCGCCTCCGGGCGGCCGGATCCGACCGCGCCGCGCGCAATTCGTTTCCCCGCGCTTGACTCCCGCCGGGGGCGGGAGAACTATCAACACCACTTAGCCCGAGGCGTAGAAACGAGAAGGAATGAGAATGCAAATGGCAACGACGTTACCGACCGATGGTCTGCCGGAACCGACAAGCCCGGCCAGTGAAACCCGAACGCGCCTGAGCCGCCGCCGCTTTTTGCGCGCCGCGGCGCAAGCGGGCGCGTTGCTGGCCGCTCCACGGGTGGTGCGCGGGGCGGTGCTGGGGCGTGACGGGGGCGTGGCGCCGAGCGAACGCATCGTCTTGGGCGCCATCGGCGTGGGCAACCGGGGTTCCTACGACCTGGGCTGTTTCCTGCACGAGCCGGATGTGCAATTCGTGGCGGTCTGCGACATCAAGGAAGCGCGGCGCACGGCGATCAAGCGGCTGGCGGACAACAAATACGGGAACCAGGACTGCGCCATGTATCGCGATTTGCGCGAGTTGTTGGCGCGGGATGACATCGATGCGGTGCTCATCGCCACCGGCCCGAACTGGCACGCGACGGCCGCCATGCTCGCGGCCAATGCCGGCAAGGACATGTACTGCGAGAAGCCCTGCACCAAGAACATCGCGCAGAGCCTCGAGCTGGCCGCCACCATGCGCCGCACCGGGCGGGTCTTCCAGGCCGGCACCCAGCGCCGCAGCCTGCCGAACTTCGCCTTTGCCGTCGAGCTGGCCCAGCGGGGCCGCCTGGGCAAACTGGAGACCCTTTATGCTCATCCCGGCGGTTTGGGCACGGCCATGAGCGGTTGGTTGCCGCCTGAACCCGAGCCGCCCAAGGAGCAGGTCGATTGGGACCTCTACCTGGGGCCGGCCGCCTGGCGCCCGTTCAATCGCCGGTTGCTGGACGGCTTTAACTTCGAGAAGGGAGGCGGGTTGACCGGCGGCGGGTGTCTGGAATGGGGCTCACATTGCGTGGACATTTGCCAGTGGGCCAATAGCGCCGACAATACCGATCCCGTCGAATACGAGCCGGTGGGCGACCAATTGCATGCCCGCTACGCCAATGGGGTCAAGCTGGTGATGCGCAACGATGGCTGGCTGCCGTTGGGATCGTGTCCGGTGCGGTTCGAGGGCGACCGGGGCTGGATCGAAACCGCGGATGACGGCGACTGCATGGCCAGCTCGCCAGACCTTCTCGTGGGACGTCACGCCAAGATCGAGA
>JAJXTA010000622.1 GCA_021784265.1 bacterium
GCACCGGGCCGGGCACCATGGTCTGATCGAATTTGCCATCGCCCGGCACGTTGCTCAAGCGGGCCGCGTCCGCCGGATCCGTGTTCAAGGTCTGGAGGTAGTTGGCGGTCTGATCGGTCCAGGTGGCGTTCATCACGCCATAATACACATCGGCGGGCCAGGCGCCGTAGTGGTCGGGGTGATCGTCAGGATTCAACAACCCGGAGTAGGGAACGGGCACATGTCCAAAGAGGAAGACGGCGGTGACATTCGCGGGGTCGGCCTTGTAATCGGCCAGGATCAGATTCTTGACGCTCACGACCGAATCGGTCCGGGCGACGTCGTGGCGCAGGATGGTCCAGCCGTCACCGACCAGGTCCTGCTGGAGGCGGGTCAGTTCGGGGGCCAGGGTGGCGGCGTAGGTGTTATCCACGACGAGCACCACCTTGCCCCGGTTCTCGATCAGCGGCACGTTGATGCCGGTATAGAGATACCCGTAGCCGGTATAAGTACCAGCATCCTTGACGACCTGGTACTCGTACGGGACACCGGCGCTCACCGCGGTGTCGGTGAACGTCGTGGTGCTGCCGGCCAGCGTCGTGCCGCCCCCCCAGGAAGTCGCCCCCGGGACCTTCCGATACACCGTGTAGCTGTTGGGCACGGCGGTGGTGTCTTGAGTCCAAGTGAGGGTGATCTGCGGCGGCGTGGTCTGGACGGCGGCCGTAACCTCGACGGCGTAGTTCCACGTGGGCTCGGTGGCCCAGCCAGCCCGCAGGCTGCTGAGACCGACCGCGAGTGTCCCGAGGACAAATCGGAGCTTGTTCATGCCGCCATGCTAGGCGGCATGACGGGCTCACAGAATCGGCCCGGGTCTGAACGTTACGTCGGAAGGTAGAGCAACCTGGGGTCGGTGTTTGTCCTACAAAGGGGGCCGGGCTCAGGCTGGACGCCAGCGGGGGAAGCAGTGCTGGAGCGGGTTCTCCCGCGCGTGATTCAGCACCGCCCCGGCGAGATTGCAGCGGGCGTGACGCAAGGTTTCCAATTGGTGACGCGTCTGGCGGGCGTCGGCTCGACCGCAATCCGCGAGCCACAAGACCTGCGGCAGGCTCTCGGCCAGCAGCACCGCCTCAGGCACCGAGGCCGGGGGCAACTCGACCAGAATCACCACGTTGTCGATCTGGCGCCAATGCTGCAACGCCGCTTTCCATTGTTTGCGGCGATCCAGGTTCCACACCCAACCGGGCAAGGGGATGTGGACGTGCGGTTGCGGCTCGGGCCCCATGAGTTTCTGCGTGACTTGGGTCGGGGTGGCCAAGAGGCTGGACGTGTGCAAGACCGAGTTGGTGGCGGGGGCCGGAGGGCTGGCCGCGGCGGCCCCGGGTTCGGGCGCCGCTTCCTCCATCGCCGCCCATTGCGGGCTGGTCGGACGTGTAGCAATCGTGAGGACGCGAAACCCGCGCTCGCAGGCGGCCTCGGCTAGCAACTGGATCCAGGCGGTGCGGCCCTCGCCCGGCGCGGAGGAGGTCAAACCGCACACCAACCCGTGATTGGGGGAGGCGCTCATCTGGCTCTGCAAGGCGGTCAGGGTCCGAAAGGCCCAGTGCCGGCGGGCCCCGGCGTCCAGACGGTCCAGGTCGCCGAGAGCCGCGATGATCGGCAGCCCGGTGACCCGGCGCACGTCGGCCGCGCTCCCCAGCCGGTCATCCAGTAATTCGAGCAACAGCACCAAGAGGCCCGCGACCACCACCCCGACGCCGGCGCCGAAGCCGGTGAAGAACACGACCTTCAACCAGCGTCCCTTGACGAGCACTTTGTCCGGGGTGGCGGGGGCCAGGATCTGGTACGACCCTGCCGGGTTATGGATGAACAGTTGCGCCCCTTGTTGGCGGGCCAGGAGGTTCAGGCGGCTCGCTTCCAGCGCTTGCAGCTTGCTGGCGATCAATTCGTAATCCCAGCGATCACTCGCGCCGCGCGTGGCGGCCATCCGCACCGGCACGTTGGTGAGCCCGGGCGCGCTCAGGCGGGCGGCGCCCAGCAGGCCCAACCGGCTCTTGACAACCTCCTTCTCCATGAGCGCGACCTTCTGGCGTTGCTCCCGCACCAACGGATGATCCTCGGTGTACTTCGAGAGCAGGTCGGCCAAGTCTTCCCGCATCGTTTGCAGCCGCTCGACCAGCCGCTCCAGCCCCGGATTGTTGGGCGGCGGGCTCACCACCGTCGGCTCGGCCACGTTCGTCGTCACCACCGTGGTCTGTTCATCCAAGGCGCGGATCTCCTTGTCCAGCAACGCGAGTTGATCGGACAGGTACTGGTTGACCTCGGTCGCTTCGCGCGCTTGGGCTTCCTTGGTGTAGTCCACCGCCACCCGTGCGCAGAGGTTCGCCAAGTCCACCGCCCCCTGCCGCGCTCCGGCATTCGCCACCACCATCAGCACCTCATTGTCATGGTCGGGGGCCCACCGAATCGCCCGCGCCAACGCCGCGGGCGCCAACTGTGGCCGAGTCTTGGCGCTGACTCGTGCCAGCATCTCGGGCGATTGGAAAAAATCAGCGAACGTTCGCGCCGACGACTGCCGGGGATGGAACACTTCCTCGACGTTGGGCGATTGGTAGCTCACCAGCTCCGCCACGGCGGTGTAGCGCGGGCGGAAGTAGTGCCAGCTCACTTCGAACAGCAGGCCCGCGCAGAGCACGCCGCCCGCCAGCAACCAGACCCAGCGCCGCAGGAGCGCCGCGGCCAGCGGCCACCAGTCGGCCTCCTCCACGCCAGGCGCGTGGTGCCCGTTGGGGGCGAAGGCCGCCGGGTGTTCCCCGGCGAAGGAGGGGGGCACCGACCCGGTAGGAGCCGGAGCCGGCTCCAGGCCGTCCAACGGATGAATGAGGGAGGGGTTCGCCTCGGCTGGTGTGTTCATGGGTGGACCAAACAGGCCGGCCGACGGCGGGCAGCCCGCCCGGGCCGCCGGCAGCACCCTCGATTCGCGAACCGTTGCGCATCCATTTTGCAGCACAGTAAAACCAGACCACCCCGCGTGGAAGTAGGTCAAAACCTCCAATCCCACCCCGCAGGACCCCAGGTCAGGGACGGCGGCCGGCGCGGCGGAGCGGAGGCGGTTTGCACCAGGGCGGGCGGAGGCGGAGCCTGCCGCCCCTGCCAGACTTGCCAATCCTCCCCCCCTGACGGAAACTGAAGCGGTGCATATACCGGACGGTTTCCTGGACGCGAAGACCTGCTTGGGCACCGCTTGCTT
>JAJXTA010000623.1 GCA_021784265.1 bacterium
GCATCGAGTTGCGCGACCGGGTGCGGGCCGCATATCCGTTCCACCCGGCTTTGATTGACCTCATGCGCGAGCGGTGGGCCGCGATCCCGGAGTTCCAGCGCACCCGTGGTGCCCTGCGGTTCCTGGCGGCGTGCCTGCGATCCGCCCACCAGGCGGGCGGCAGCCGGGCCGTCCTGGGTCCGGGAGATGTGCCCATGCACGATCCCGCCGTGCGGCTGGCCTTTTTCAAAGAAGTCGGCCAGCAGGCGGATTTCCAGGCCGTTCTGGAGCACGACTTGATCGGCGCAAATTCCCGTGCTCGGCGCATAGATGAGCGCCGGGCCAAAGAGTTTCCTGCTGAGGCCCTCAAGCGCCCGGCGACCCGGATCGCCACGGCGATCATGATGTATTCGTTCGGAGGCAAGCGCCGGGAAGGGGCCACGGAGACGGAAATCCTGCCGCCCGGCATCAGCGAGCCGGAGCTATTGTCCGTGTGCGTGGGGCCTGACCTGGACAGCACGACCGTCCTGGCCTGCCTAAAGGAGCTGAAAGACCAATGCCTCTACCTGCACTTCGACGGGGTTCGCTACTGCTTCAAGAAAGACCCGAATGTGACGCTGCTGGTCGAGCAGGAGGCCGACGCCGTTGGGCGGGATGAGATTCAGACGCGGGACAAGATCAAAGAGATGCTGGAAGCTCGGCTCGCGGGGCACCGCGTAGAGATTTGGCCCGCGAAGTCCGGGGAGGTACCCGACAAAGACCCGGCTTTCCTGATCGCCTACCTGCCGCTGGAGTTCGGCGCGGAGACCAAGACCGATCAGCAGAAGATTGGGAAGGAGCTACTGGAGAAGTTCGGGGACAAGCCCCGGCAGTTCCGCAACGGTCTGGGCCTGGCGATCCCCACCGCCGACCAGATCGAAGTCCTGCGCCGGGCAGTGCGGTATCTCCTGGCGATTGAGCGCGTGAAGGGCAAGGCCAAGCAGCACAACCTGACCGACGAGCAGAAGGCCCAGCTCCGGGAGCGCGAAGCAACGGAGGAAGCGGCAGCGGAGTCGGCCTTCCTCAAGCTCTATGCCCAGGTCTGGCTGCCGAGGGTGGAGGGATCGGGCATCGGGCTGGAGCCTGTGGCTGTGGGTGGCAGGCCGCTGCAAACCACCCTCAACGAGAAGAAAGAGGCCCGCATCCATGAGCGCGTGATGGAGCTGCTGACCATTGCTCAGCCCCGCGTGTTCGACAAGCTGACGCCTACCAAGATCGTCGATCTGTTCAAGCTTGGCGACCTGCCTGCCGAAGCCTCGGCGCAGGCAGGGGGCACGCCGCCTACGTTGGGGGCGAGGACGGTTGAAATTGTAAACGGTTTCTACTCGTTCCTGGGGTTCACCCGGCTCATGAACGCCGGGGTGATACGCCGGGCCATCGTCCGGGGCGTGAACGAAGGCGTCTTCGGCTACACGAGCGGGGCGGTGCCCGTGCTGGGGCCGGACGGCAAATATCAGGTCGCGCTGAACAAGGTGCGGTTCGAGTCGGACATCGCCGAGGATGAGGTTGATCTGGAGTCCGGCTTCATTCTGATGCCACAGGCTATCCCACAGGCCGCTCCGACTACGCCGCCAGCCCCGGGCGGACTGCCTGGCCAGCCGCCGCAATCGGCGCCAGGGCCTACGCCCGTGACGCCGGGAACCGGCACGGGGGCCGCAGTGATCTCGGAGACGCCTACGCCACCAGGAGGTGCTGCCGGGCAGAAGGTGGTCGAGCTGAGCTTCACGGCTGACCGAGATGGTCTATTCGCCGCCTGGAACGCCCTGGCCAATCTAGCCGACATGTCCGGCCAAGTCACCGTCAACGTCCACGCGGAGTCCGAGCAGGGTTTCGACAGGACCAAGCTCCAAAATGGCGTCCTGGAGCCACTGAAGGAGGCGGATTTGATCCAATGAACACCGCGTCGTCGTTAGGCTAAATGACCAGTCCCGATTGCACATTCAGCACGGGCGAACCAGCCCTGTCCGATTTGCTCAGCCAGCTCGGCAAGCGCGAGGTTCAGTTACCGGACTTCCAGGGCGGCTGGGTCTGGGACGACACCACATCCGGTCATTGCTCGCCAGCGTTTCGAGGTCATACCCCATCGGCGCACTCGTGTTGCTGGAGATCGGTGGCAACCTACGGGGCTGAGGTCAAGTTGACGACGATCACCCCACGCACATTGTGAACTGCTGAGCTCGACTTCATTGTTTGTTTGGAACCCCGCAGAGATTAGGTTAGGTTCCCGGGCTCTGGTGGAAGGTTTGCTTGTGTTAGTTGCTCTCTCTGGTCTGCGTTTCCACCGCTCAACCAATCCGAAGCTCCGCCGTCCAGCTCGCAATCGGCCACTGAGCCTCGCCAGGGGCGAAGGGACGAGCGGAGGGCCGGACGGCGCCGGGGCCTCGGACGCCAGTTCCAACGCCGCGCTTTGTCGGTTGTGCGGGGACCAAGGCCAAGAGGGCGCAGGACGTCGGTCTGGAAGACGATTTGGCTCCTGGCCCCGCCCCCCGGTCCGTGCCCCTTTGACAACTCGCGAACTCGCTGCCTTCCCTGGCCGCCCTTGACAACCGGCGACCGGGTCCCTATCCAAATAGGCCCATGTGGAAAGCACGGCGCCGACGACAGCTCCGGCTGGCTGCCTTTCCGCAGTCATGGAGGGAGGCGCTGCTGCGGTCGTGTCCCCTGTATTCGGAGTTGCCCCAGGCTGACCAAGCGGAGTTGGAGGGGCACATTCAGGTTTTTCTTGCCGAAAAACGCTTCGAAGGATGCGGCGGGGCAACGGTGACGGACGAAGTCAGGTTGGTGATCGCGGCCCAGGCTTGCTTGCTGCTGCTCCATCGGGCAAGCAACTGTTACCCGGCGGTGCGGAGCGTGGTCCTCTACCCCTCGAGTTTTCTGGTGCCCAGCCAGCGCCATCTGGGATCGGGCATCACCGAGGAAGGCAGCCAGGTGATCGCCGGGGAGGCTTGGCGCGAGGGGGTTGTGGTTCTGGCCGTCGATGCGGCGTGCGGCGGCAGGGCCCTCCTGGAGCAAGGTTATAACGTAGTGCTGCATGAGTTCGCCCATGAACTCGACTACGAGGACGGCTGGCTTAACGGCGTGCCGGCCCTGGCCGAAGGCCAGCCGCGCCGCCTTCGCGAGGAGCGACACGCAAGCTGGGCCAGGGTCATGAGTGGGGAGCTGGAACGGCTTCGGGAGGCGGTGCAGAACGGAGAACCCACCGCGC
>JAJXTA010000624.1 GCA_021784265.1 bacterium
CGAACGCCTTGGGGGCGACCTCCACGGGGTTCTCGACGTCGGACTTCGCGATCAAGGAGGCCTATGTGGACGTGCACGCCCCGCTGGGCAACGGGTTGATCATCAAGATGGGCGTGTGGAGCGCCCTGATGGGCTACGAGGTGCTCGAGGCACCCAACGACCCCAACTTCAGCCGGTCCTACGGCTTCTTCATGGAGCCCATCATCCATACAGGCATCCAGGCGGACTATAAGGTTAACGACATCGTGAGCGTCGACGTCGCTGTCGCCGATCGCGGGGATGGCATCAACACCATCGACTCCCGCCCGGCCATTGAGTCTAAGAAGAGTTACATGGCTGAACTCAACCTGACCGCCCCCGACAGCGCCGGCTGGCTTAAAGGGCCCACGGCCTACGCCTCGATCATGGACGGGGGCATCTCGGCGGCGACGACGACCGGCGGGCCAGGCACACCCGTCCGGGGCCCGCTGGCGAACGAGAACGTGATCGACTTCACCGCCGGCGCCACCCTCCCCACACCTATCAAAGCCTTGAGTGTGGGGGCGGCGTATGACTACCGCGCCAACGGCCTCTACAATGGCTCCTACGAGAACGCCACCGCCGCCTACCTCATCTACCAAGCGACGGACAAGCTGAAGTTTGCCAATCGTGCCGAATATGCGACCGGCTCCTGGTCGCCCTTGTTCGGGGCCGCCGCCTTTGGCGTGCCGGTGGTTGTGCCGGCGTCGTCGGGCCCGCCCAGCAACGTCTCCCTGTTCGGCGAGACCTTCACGGTGGATTACGCCTTGTGGGCCAATGTCATCACGCGCGCCGAGTTACGCTGGGACCACAGCCTCTCGGGCCAGGACCTCTTCGGGAGCGTCAACGCCTTCGGGGTCGGCACCGGCAACGAGCGGAACGCGCTCTCCCTGGCGCTGAACGTCATCTACAAGTTCTGAGGTTCGTCGCTTCGCGAAACGCCTCGATTACCCCCTTTCGGCAGACCGGAAGGGGGTGTTTTGTTTGGCCTCGGGTTTCCGGGCGCGTGAGGGTTTGAGCCACGCGCGTGGGATGGGCATGAGGATGGTCTTAATGTCGCTGGCCGGAGGGAGGACGCGGACAATGGCAAATCGCTCCCGGCTCCATCCGCGCCGATGGGGCGATGAAGAAGGCACTCGCCGCTTGGGCTGGCGGACCGCGGCGTTTCTCCCGCGCATCGCGTCATAGACCAGGGCGCCTGGAAGACCTTCACCCTGGTCAAGCGGTTCGAGGCCGATCTGGATTCTGTTCCGCGCCTTGTCGTCACTCATCGGTGCGGGCGCCGGTATCGGCGCAGAGACCCCGGGTGCTCTGCGCCACGAAGTCCAGCAACACCTGCGCGGTCTCCCCGAGGCACTCATGGCGGGCGGCGGCCAGCGCGTCGCGCAGGCGGCCCCCGCCCCGAAAGAGCCGGTGATAGAGGCGCTTGAGCTCCAGCCGCTGGCCGGGGGTGAACCCGGCGCGGCGGAGCCCCACGGTATTGAGGCCGCAGAGCCCATTATGCCCGCGCGCCACCGTGTAGGGGGGCAGGTCTTTGCTTATCGCCGCCCCCCCTTGCATGAGGGCTAGCGTGCCAACCCGGGTGAATTGGTGGACCAGGCAATTGCCGGAGATAAACGCCGCGTCCTGGACCACCACGTGGCCGCCGAGCAACGCGCCATTGGCGAGGACGACGCCGTTGCCGACCCGGGCGTTATGGCCCACGTGAGAGTGGGCCATGAACAGGTTGCGTGCGCCCACCACCGTGTCTTCCGCCACCTTGTTGGCGCGGTGGATCGTGACGTGTTCGCGGAAACAATTCCCCTCACCGATCCGCAGCCGGGTGGGCTCGTCCTGGTACTTGAGGTCTTGCGGGGCGTCCCCCAGGACGCAGCCGGCGTGCAGCCGATTGTCCGCCCCGAGGGTGGTGTGGCCGGTGAGATGGACGTAGGGGCCCAGCCAGCAGCGTGGACCCACCACGACGTCCGCATCGACGACCACGTAGGGGCCCACCCAGGCCGTGGGGTCCACCGCGGCTTGGGGATGGATCAGCGCCGTGGGATGAATCATGAGCGAGCCGAAACTGCCAGCGGAGGCGACACCGCTCAGGTGTAGAAGTACCCCAGCTCGCGCAACGAGGCGAAGTCCCGCGGCCGTTCCTCGGTGCGGCGGCCGAGGATGACATGGTCCAGGACGTCGATCCGGAGCAGTTGGCCGGCCCGGATGAGGTCACGGGTGACCTTGATATCCGCTTCGCTGGGGGTGGGGTCGCCGCTGGGATGGTTGTGCACCAGAATGACGCTGGCCGCGCCCGCGGCAATAGCGGGGCGGAACACCTCCCGTGGGTGCACCAGAAGGGTGTCGAGGGTGCCTTGAGAAACGCGCTCGACCCGGATGAGGCGCCGGCGGGTGTTCAGTGCCACGACCTGGAACTGCTCGAGGGTGCAGCCCCGATTCTCGTCGCGCAGGAGGTCCGCCACCGCCGCGGGGGTGTCCAGCAGCGGCGCTTCGCGCGGCAGCTCCTCGGCCATGCGCTGGGCCAAGGTGAAGGCGCTCTTGAGGGTCACCGCCTTGTCCCGTCCCAGGCCCCGGACCGCTTGGATGTCCTCCAGCGTGGCGGTGGCCAGCTTGTCAAGAGAACCGAACCGGTCGAGCAACTGGCGGGCGGCGTCGAGGGCGGAAGTCCCCCGGGTCCCGGTCCGAAGCAGGATCGCGATCAATTCCTCCGTCTTCAGCGCGGCCGCCCCTTTGGCCACCAACCGTTCGCGGGGTCGATCGCTGGCGGCCATGTCCTGGATGCGCAGGTATCCGCTCACGGCGGCCAGTGTGGGAGGGGGGCGGACAGATTTCAAATCCAAAGCGCGCGGGGCTGTGCGGCGGAACGCACAGTTGCCAAGGGGCGGGCCGCGTCGTAGGGATAGCGTAACTTGAGGCGGTTTGGCGGCGTCAAACACCCAAGGGGTGGTGGGCCCGCTCGGCCGACGCCGAGGCGGGCGCCCTCCGTCCCCGGCAAACGTTTATGAAGTTACGATTGTGTTTGTGGACGTGCGGCGTGGCCGCGAGTGTCGCGGGGCATGGGCAAGTGACCATCACCGCCACCGACATGTTTAATCAGGCGGGTCTCTATTACCAGGGCTACGCTAATTACTTCGATCCCAACGACTCGACCACCAGCTACCCGACCGCCGGGGTCATGGGCTCCACCGGCGGCCCACAGCTCTGG
>JAJXTA010000625.1 GCA_021784265.1 bacterium
CCGGGCGGGCGGGGACGCCACCCGCGGGGCCGGACCGCGGCGGGGCCGGCCGGTGACCATTTGACAGAGATCACATGTTTCAGAATATCGGCGAGATGTTGCTCTTGTTTTGGCGGGCGCTGCGGGCGCTGCCGCGGGTCTGGCACCAACAGCGCAAGGTGTTGGACCAGCTTTTCGAGATTGGCAACGCGAGCTTGTTGATGGCCTGCATGCTGTCGCTGTTCATCGGCGGGGTCTTGGCGTTGCAGACGGGTCCGGTGTTGGCCGAGCGCGGTTTGTCCGGGTTCATCGGGCAGATCGTGGGATTGTCCGTGTGCAAGGAGCTGGCCCCGGTGATGATGGCGATCTTAATCGCCGGGCGGATCGGCTCGGCGATGGCGGCCGAGATCGGGTCGATGCAGGTCTATCAGGAAATCGATGCCCTTCGGACCATGAACATCAACCCGGTGCACTACCTCGTCTTGCCGCGGTTGGTGGCCATCAGCATCGCCCTGCCGGTGTTGGTGGTCTTCGCGGTGCTGGTTGGCTGGCTCGGCGGGGCCCTGGTTTCAGCCTACAACTACCAGGTGGCCATATCGTTTCAGAGCTATTTTGAGAGTCTGCGCGAGGGGGTGGAATTTGGCGACGTGGTCAACGGGTTGAGCAAGAGCTTCGCGTTCGCGGTGATCATCGGGGTCGTCTCCTGCCACCAAGGCTTGCATACCATCGGCGGGCCGCGGGGGGTGGGGCGCTCGGTGACCAAGGCGGTGGTCAACTCGATTGTGCTGATCCTGATCACCGACTACTTCCTGACCCGCCTGTTGTTGAATTGGGACTGATGAACACACTCGCGACCCAGGGAGTCAGCGTCCAGGCGCGTGGCTTGCGCAAGAGCTACGACGGCCAGCCGGTGCTGCATCCGCTGGACCTGGCGGTCGAGCGGGGGGAGATTTTTGTGATCATGGGGCCCAGCGGGAGCGGCAAGACGGTGTTGCTCAAGCACCTGATCGGGTTGGAGACCCCGGACGCGGGCGAGGTCCTCATCGAAGGCCAAGCCATCCAATCCCCCGGGGTCATGGACCGCTACCGCATGGCCATGGTGTTTCAATCGGGGGCGTTGCTTAACTCGCTCACGGTGGCCGAGAACGTCGGGCTCTACTTGAGCGAGCACCGGCTCAAGCCCCCGGCGGAGATCGACCGCGTGGTGACCGAGAAGCTGGCCTTGATGGGCCTGGAGGGGACGGAGGCCAAGCTGCCGGGGGACCTCTCCGGGGGGATGAAGAAACGGGTGGCCATCGCCCGGGCCTTGGTGATCGAGCCCCAGTTGATTCTCTACGACGAGCCCACGAGCGAGTTGGACCCGGTCATCGCCGTGACCATCGGCGAGGAGATTCTCAAGCTCAACCGGCGGATCGGGGTGACCACCATCGTCGTGACCCATGATCGGGAGTTGGCCTTCGGCGTGGCCGATCGGGTGGCGGTGATCCACGAGGGCCGGATTCTGTGCGTGGGCACCCCGGCCACGGTCCGGGCCGATCCCCATCCTTTCCTCCAGAAGTTTCTGACCGCCGACTTCCACTTCAAATCACCTCGGACTGCCCTATGAAAAACACTCTTGAAACGCGCCTGGGCATCTTCTTTGCCCTGGCCATTCTCGCCTCCGCGATTGTGTTGGAAATGATCGGGAGCCTGCAATTCCTGAGCGGCGGCCTGGTCGTCCAGGCCCACTTCAATAACGTGATGGACCTGCGGGCGGGGGATCCGGTCAAAATGGCCGGCAAACAGATCGGGCGGGTCGAGGACATCCGGTTCGACAAGAACAAACTGCTGGTGATGATGAAGATCGTCGATCACACGGCGGTCATCCGCACCGACAGCCGGGCCACCATCAAGTTTGCCGGCCTGATGGGCCAGAACTACGTCGGCATCGATTTCGGCACGGACAAAGGGGCGCCGGTGATGGCCGGCGCCGAGCTGGTCAGCTATGAGCAGGCCGACCTGGGGGCCCTGCTCGCCAAGCTCGACGAGGTGGCCGGCGGCATCAAGAAAATCACCGACAACGTCGGCGACGTGAATTTTGGCGACTTGGTCTCGCTGGTGACGGACTTCGTGCGGGAAAACCGCCCGCGCATCGCCGGCATCCTGACCAACACCGAGTCGATCTCCGCTCAGATCGCCTCCGGTCAGGGCACGGTGGGCAAGCTGATCTATCAGGAAACGCTCTACGACTCCGCCTTGGGGACGGTCACCAACCTCAACGATGCGACCGCCGACATCAAAGCGGCGGTCAACCAGGCCAAGGGCATCGTCGCCGATATCCGGGCCGGCAAAGGCACCCTGGGCAAGCTGACCCAGGACGAGAAACTCTACACGGAAACCAGCGAAGCGATGACCAACCTCAAGGAAATCCTCCAGAAAGTGAACCGCGGGGAGGGCTCGGTCGGCAAACTGGTGAACGACCCGAGCCTGGTCAATAACGCCAAGCTGACGCTCCAGAAACTGGATAAGGCCACCGACGGCCTGGAAGACCAGGGCCCGCTGAGTATCCTGGGCATCATGGCGGGCAAACTGTTCTAAGGGCGTTCACAGGGGGCGCGCCTCGACGCGCAGGCCTTGAGCCTCGGCGTGGAGAATCGCCACGCTCCGGGGGAGCCCGAAGCGCGCGCGGCCCGCGTAGCCCGGGTTCAGGAAGAGGATCCCGTCAATCTCACGCACGAAGGGTTCGTGCGTGTGCCCAAAGATAATCGCGTCCAGCCGCCCACCGAATGGTAACGCCTCCACCGCCGGCCCGCGACCGGTGCAGGGGACGATGTGACGCAGGCCCAGCCGGCGCTCGCCGCACTCGACCACCTCCGTCTCCCGGTAGGGCAGCCCCAGATCGTTGTTCCCGAGCACCGCGGTGACCGGCGCGATTTCCTCCAACTGCCGGATGATGGCCACGGAACCAATGTCTCCTCCGTGCAGGATGCGGTCCACCCCGGCAAAGAGGCGGGGTATGGCCGGGTCCAAGAAGCCGTGGGTGTCGGCGATCACGCCGAAGCGCGGAGGTGGGAGGGCCGAATTCATAAACGACGACAGTGGCCGACCCCTGGCGGGGCGAGCGGAAGGGGACTGCGGATCGCGGGTGGCGGCGCGAGCCTCGCCGCGTCAGGCCTTGGCCTCCTCGGGTGCGCTGGGAGCCGTCTCCGGGTTGGGCTCACCTTCCGGCTCGGCTTCCTCCTGCGGTTCGAGGGCTTCGC
>JAJXTA010000626.1 GCA_021784265.1 bacterium
TTGCCCACGTCGTTGTGGTTGTGGCTCTGGGCGTTATGCCCGCCCCAGGCGGCCAGGTAGAGGCCCGCGCACGAGCCGTCCTGCCCGCGCGCCGCCATCAACTGCATATCCTCGCTCCCCAACCAGGCGTCGCGCAGGCGGGGTTCGGCGGCCGGGGGCTGCGCGAGGATGGTCGGCAAATCGAACAGCGCCCAGAGCAACCGGCCGAAGGAACCGGTCCCGGCGGAGCGGAGGACCTCGGCGACCGTGGCGTCGTGGGTACCCAGGGCCTGGAGCTGCGGATCGTGAATCCGTTGGCCGTAGCGGAAGGCGAGGTCACGGTCGATCTCCAGCCGCGCCGAGCAGTCACCGATATCGACGTAATAATCGCCGCAAATGTGCGCCCGGTAGATAAACCGCCCGATTTCCTGGATCAGCGGGTTGCCGAACACGTCCAATTTGCCCGCCGTGGCGCTGGCGAGCAGGTCCAGGTTGTCGAGCACGCTCCCGCCCGCCCGAGTCCAGTAGCCCGGGCCTTCGTCACAACTGCCGTCGGCGGGGTAGGGTCCCAGGAAGCAATCGAGGCTGCGCAGGACCTTATGGACGAGGCGGCAGCGTCGGTCCGGGTCGGCCTCCGTCGCCAGCGCGGCCGCGAGCACGCTGGAGTTGATCCAGGGATTCCAGTTATTGGGGCGCTGCTCGCGGGACCGCGCCCCAAAGCCCATCCAGGCAAAGTCCCGCTCCAGCACCGGCGTGAGGACCCGGCGCTGGAGATCGAGCTCGGCCCGCCGGCGCACCTGTGGCGAGATCCGATCCAATTCCGGCCCGACCAAGTAGAGGGTCCACGCCACGGAAACCGCGGTCTCCCCCGCAAACAAGTCCACAATCGGCTCGGTCACGTCGGGTAGCCCGCTCCCCGCTTTCTGGACCCCGACGTGGGCCGGCAGACACCAAGTGGATTCTTCGCAAATGGCCCAGAGGGTGTTCGCGATGGCATCCAGGAACCGCCCCTTGGCCTCCACGCACTCCGCGACCACCAGACAATGAAGCCGCTTGCGGCGTTCGCCATAGGGGGCTTCAAAGCGGCTCCGGTTACCCTCCCGGGCGAACTCGAGATAGAGCGTCGCGGGCAGGGCTGGGAGGGGCTGGTGGAGGCTCTCCTCGCCGAGTTTGAGGAAGTTCTGGCGGGCGGCGGACGGCAGGGCCTGCCACGCGGCGTGATCGGCGTAACGCGGGAAGGGCCGCCAGCGGTCGATGGGCACCAGCATCTGGCGGAGCGTCTCCAGCGGGAAGGCGCGGGCCAGCGACAGCGCGTTGGTCTGGGCCAAGCTTGGTCCGGCGCCGGCGGCGAGCAGCAACCCGCACAGCCCGCCCCGCCAGAGCCGGCCGCATCGTTGGTCATGGACCCATTGCATGGTGGGAGTCTGGCATTCGGCCCCGGCCGGGCCAAGCCTTTCCCTGGCGGGCGGCGCGGCGGCGGGCGGTGCCGCGCGGGCTGTTGGCCTTGCGGGGAGGACGTAGGTTGCGATGGACACCGGGCGAGGGTCGGTTAACAATTCCCGTGGCCGCAGTCTCACCGGCCATAAGCAAATGCAATCAATGAAACAATGGATGGTGGTTTGGTCGCTGGTGGGGTTCGGTCTGGGGGCCTGGGCGGCGCCCGCGACCCTGCGGCCGGTCGAGCTGCGGTGCGAGTACCGGCGCGACCCGTTGGGCATCGACGCGACGGCGCCACGGCTGAGTTGGGTGCTGGAAGCGACCCGCTCGGGGGCGCGCCAGTTGCGCCAGACCGGTTATGAACTCCTCGTGGCCAGCAGCCGGGCCAAGCTCGCCGCCGACCACGGTGACCTCTGGCGGGCGCGCGTGGCGGGGGAGCAGTCAGTCCTGGTGCCGTACGCGGGCCGCCCGCTGGCTTCGGGCGAGCGGTGCTTTTGGAAAGTCCGGGTCTGGGACCAGGCTGGCCAGCGCTCCGGCTGGAGTGGGACCGCCACTTGGTCCATGGGCTTGCTCCATCCCGAGGATTGGCGCGGGGTTTGGATCGGTCTCGACGGCGCGGATTCCCCCGGGGTCTTGACCGACGCCGACTGGATTTGGTTCCCCGAGGGCGCGCCCGCAACGGCGGCGCCCGTGGGGACTCGCTATTTTCGGCGCACGGTGAGCCTGCCCGCCGGGCGGACGGTGCGCCGCGCCCGGCTGCTGATGACCGCCGACAATGAGTTCGTCCTCTGGGTTAACGGGGAGCAGGTCGGTGGGGGAAACAATTTCCACGCCGTGACGGTTGTTGACCTCCTGGGGCGCCTGCGCTCGGGGAGCAACTGCCTGGCGGTCGTGGGGCGGAACGTGGGCGAGGCGGCCAACCCCGCGGGGATGATTGGCCGGCTGGAGGTCGAGTTCACCGAGGGTCCGCCCGTGGCCGTGGCGACCGGCCCGAGCTGGAAGAGTGCCGACCGCCCGGAGCCGGGCTGGGAGCAGCCGGGTTTCGACGACCGCCGCTGGGTGGCGGCGCGGCGGCTTGGCCCGGCGGGCATGGCCCCCTGGGGGCCGCTGGGGCTCGCGGCGGATCGTCGGTTGCCCGCCCGGATGCTCCGGCGCGAGTTCGTCGTCCGCCGTCCCGTGCGGCGCGCCACCGCCTCAGTGTGCGGCCTCGGGTTGTTCGAATGGTATCTGAACGGCCAAAAGGTGGGTGACCAGGTGCTGGCCCCCGCCTTGAGCGACTATTCGAAGCGGGTGTTCTACCTCACCTTCGATGTCACCCACCAACTCCAGCCGGGGACCAACGCCGCGGGCGTGATCTTGGGCAACGGGCGGTTCTACGCCCCGCGGCTGGAAGTGCCGACGGCGACGCGCACCTACGGGTTCCCTAAACTCCTCTTTCAACTTCGGCTCGAGTACGCCGACGGCACCGCGGCCACGGTGGTGAGTGATCCACACTGGAAACTCACCACCGACGGCCCGATCCGTGCCAACAACGAATACGACGGCGAGGAGTACGACGCCCGGCAGGCAATGGCCGGATGGGCTCAAGCCGGCTACGACGACCGCGGCTGGAGTTACGCGCGGCCGGTGGCGCCACCAGGGGGCGTGCTGTCCGCGCAGAGGATCGCCCCCATCCGGGTGACGCAGACGCTCTCCCCCGTGGCGCGCACGCAACCGGCGCCGGGCGTGTACATCTTCGACCTGGGGCAGAACCTGGTCGGCTGGTGCCGGCTCCGGGTCAAAGGGCCGCGCGGTCAAAC
>JAJXTA010000627.1 GCA_021784265.1 bacterium
ACAAAGTCCGCCGCCCCGGGAATCAAGTGATTCTCCCGGTAGATCACCCCATCCATATCGATGAGAAAGCCGGTCATCAGGGAGCAGCCCAACCACGCGCGCACTCCGCCGGCTTCGAGCCAAGAAGGGGTGTAAGCTCCACGAGTGCGTGTCGGGTTGGGACCGCCGGCGCTAGTCTAGCAGCAAGAGCGCCAAGTCGCAAGGAGGCAGGCTGGGGTCAGCGGCGGTTCCGGGAGGAGCAACCCGCGGCAAAATGGCCAGGGTGTCCAAAAAGCGGCTGGCCGGCAGGCACGCTGAACGGCCCGGGTGGCGAGGCTCACACCCGCGCCGATCACGCGGCTGGGGCTGACGTGCGCCCTTGGCGCGGTCCGCGGCGGGTCAAACTGCGGTTGCGTTGCCGCGCACGGGTCTCCTGGGCGGCTGGGC
This sequence comes from bacterium, assembly GCA_021784265.1. Lineage (GTDB taxonomy): Bacteria > Verrucomicrobiota > Verrucomicrobiia > Limisphaerales > J093 > JAJXTA01. Next base: position 427 of record JAJXTA010000627.1, read on the forward strand.
GGGCTCCGTGACCGAAGGGTCACCGCATCGTTGAAAAGATTTCACCCACGCCGGAGGCCCGGGGGCGTCCGCCTAGCACGCCGCCTGCTTGCAGCTCCGCTGTGGGCAAACGGTGTCCGCGCCTCGGGCCCAGGGCGGGCCAGCGCGGCGGCGCGCGCCCCGATGAATTGCAGCTTATGCCTATGAAAAACCAGACCTCCGCTTTGCTCCAAACCGGGGCCGGCTCCCGCTCGGCCCACCGCTCCGTTCAAGGCCGCTTCGAGTCGGAGAAGCCGCAAACGCACCGCTACGAACGCCGGAAGGTCCGCCAATTCCTGCGCCATGCCGGAGCGGTGGGACTGGCCGACTTCGGCCTGGGACTCGAACCATGAGCGGCGGCCCGGCTGGGCCGACGCCCGACTTCCCCGTGAGCCCCAACCACATCGCCGCGCTGGCCTCCCTCATCTGGGAAACCGAGGGGCGGCCGCTGGGCCGGGACCGCGAGTTCTGGCTGCAGGCCGAAGCCCTCTTACGCGCCCACGGACCCGAGGGCGGGGTGGTGGCGCTGGACGAGGTTTAAGCGGAGGGGGACGAGCGGGGGCGATTCCGGCCTTGGCAAGCGGACAGCCCGTTCACATGATGTTCTAATGCAATCCATCATGTGGCGGGGAGGGCGAGCCGCTTGGGCCTGTGCCGCGGGCGCCGTTGCTTGCTCCGGCGTCCTGGCGCGGGCCCACCCGGACTTGGCGCTCGAGCTCCAGCGTCGCGACCCACAAACCGGCGCCCTGCGCCTGACCCAGGAGCGGGTCGATCCCGCCACGGTCGGCGTGGTGGTCATCGACATGTGGAACTTCCACTGGTGCAAGACCTCCACCCAGCGCGTCGCCGCGCTGGTGCCGCGGATGAACCGGGTCCTGGCCGAGGCCCGGGCGCTGGGCATGCGGGTCTTTCTCTGCCCCACCGATGTGGCGGACAACTATGTCGGCACCGGGCTGGTCGAGCCGGTGATGATGGTCACCCCGCTGCCCCTGCCCCAGGCGCGCACCATCGCCTGCCCTCCCGCCCCGGATGGTGGCGGCTGCACCTGCGGCAAGGAGCGCTGTCTGGTCAACTACGGCTGGGACGCCATGAACCCCGAGTTGGTCATCGGCGAACACGACCTGATGCCGAACGATCCGGAGCGGCTCTACGCGCTGTGTCGCGCTCGCGGGATTACGCGGCTCATCTACATGGGCGTTCATACGCAGGTGTGTTTGTTGGGCAAGTCCGTCGGGCTGCGCCGCATGCTCGAGGCCGGCTTCGAGTGCATTCTGGCCCGGGACCTGACGGACGCCCATGGCCGCTACGACCCGGAGCACGGCGTCACCCCCGACGGCTTCACCGCGACCGTCGTAGCCCATTTCGAGAAGTACCTGGCGCCCAGCATCAATTTCGCCGAGACGCTGCGGCGCAACGGCGACTGGGATGATCACTGGATCGTGGACCCGGTCCGGATTGCCCCGTGGGGAACCCTCCGGCGACCCCATCTGTTCGAAGACCCGATCACCGTGACACTGACCATCCCGTGGCATCCCGCCGCCACGATCCACTACACCCTGGATGGCAGCGCGCCGAGCTTGGCGTCAGCGGCCTACACCAAGCCGTTCGTGGTCGCCGCCACCACCCGGCTGCGGGCCATCGCTTATGAGCGGGGGCGCGTGGTCAGTCTCCCTTCCGCCGCCTTCTACGCCAAGCTCGGGCCCCGCCCGCCGCTGCCGGACCTCTACCTCTCGGACCTTCAACCGTGGCGGGCGGTCGGCCCCGGCCACGCCATCGCCTTCGGCGAGGACCGGTATTCGCCCGACGCCCAACCGGCCCAACGCGACCATAACAACCGCGGCCAGTCCCTCCGCCTGCGCGGGCAGGACTACACCAAGGGCCTCGGGGTCCATGCCCCCAACCAACTGATCTACGACCTCAAGCCGCAGTACCGCCGCTTCGTCGCCCTGGCCGGCGTGGACGAGCACTTGGTGGACATCAGCAACGGCTCGAATCTGGCCCGCTATCCGAGCGTGGTGTTCAAGGTGTTCCTTGACGGCCGTGAGGTCAGCGCCAGCCCCGTCATGCGCCTGGCGGCCGATCCGTGGCGATTCGACGTGCCCCTTCCCCCCGGCAGTCGCCGCCTGAGCCTGGTCGCCACCGACGCCGGGGACGGCAATCGCGAGGACCTGGCTAACTGGGTCAACGCCGGATTCGTCCTGCAGGAACCACCAAAGTGAATCCCTGCCCGCGGCGGGGCCCGCCGCCGCCGGGGTTTCCCCCGACACCCCAGCGCCCCGCCCGGATGCCGCCTCAGGGCAGCGGCGCGGTGGTGCGCGCCTGGAGCCACGCCAGGTCCGGGTTGTTGGGCGACGGGGTGTTGTGGGCGTGGAAATCCTGAACCAGCGGTTTGACCGTCCTGGGGTCCACCCAGGTGTGGCTCTGGACATGGCCGTCGGCGAAGCTGTTAACCCCCGCGCCCTGGTGGTAGCTGGCCGGGATATGGAGGAAGCGGGCCCGGGGGCCGGGGTCCATGTAAGTGCCGAAGCCGGGCCGGCAGATGCTGTTCGGGTTGACCTCCTGGAACACCAGCAGGTCCGCCGGTGTGGGGAGGACGATCGCCTCCATCCGCTTGAAGACCGTGTAATGCAGCGGGTCAGGAGCGCTCTTGAACGGTATGCCCACCCAGCCGACGTAGGCGTTCATCGCGTAGCTGCGCACGCGCGGGAACCGGGCGGAGCCAGCGGTGCCGGGCAGCCGGTCGGCGGGGCACTTATAGACACCC
>JAJXTA010000628.1 GCA_021784265.1 bacterium
GGGTCGGGTCCTGCTCCAATTCAACCGGGCGGTGAACCTCCTCTATCGGCTGAGCCTGGCGGGCAAACAGCCACCTTGGGTGGCCCAGTGGCTGGACCAGGGCAAACCGACCTCGCTGTTGGACCTGCAACGCTCCCCGGTCTTGAAGAACGAGGTCCCGCGCGTGATCCGTCCCGATCTGCTGCTCACTGAGACCGGCTACGTCATCACCGAATTGGACAGCGTGCCCGGGGGCATCGGGCTCACCGCCTGGCTGGGCCGCACCTACGCCGAGTGCCCACACCGGCAAGCATCACCCTGCGCGCCGGACGAACCCGCCCAAGGCCAGAAAGCCGCCCCGACGGGGTGGGCTATCCTCGGCGGCGCTAACGGGATGAGCGATGGTTTCCGCGGCATCTTCGGCGACGCGCCGCACGTCCATATCGTCGTGTCCGAAGAGTCTGCCGGCTACCGCCCGGAAATGGAGTGGTTAGCGACCGAGCTCGGCTCCGATCGCTTCCACGTGCGGGACTCGCGTTTCACCGGGTTCGGTGCCGGCGATGCCGTCTATCGGTTCTTCGAACTGTTCGACCTGCCCAACGTGGCCAATGCCCAGGCGATCTTCGATCTCGCCCGCAGTCGGCAGCTCCGCCTCACCCCGCCGCCCAAGCCCCTCTTCGAGGAGAAGCTCCTCTTCGCGCTCCTCTGGAACCGCAATCTTCGCGGCTTCTGGCGGCAGGAATTGGGTGAAGGTTTCTTCGAGCGGTTGCTGCGCCGCGTGCCGTACACCTGGGTGGTGGACCCCACCCCCCTGCCCCCGCACGCCGCGATCCCGGAGTTGAACTTAACGGACTGGCGCCAATTGCAGGCCCTCTCCCAACGCGACCGGGACCTGATTCTCAAAGTGTCCGGCTACGCCGCGACCGCCTGGGGTGCGCGCGGGGTCTGGCTCGGCAGCGATTTGTCCGCCGGGGACTGGGGCGCCGCGGTCGAACGTGCTCTCGCCGCCTTCCCCCAATCCCCACACGTGTTGCAGCGCTATCACAAACCCGCTCAACAGGAGGCGTTCTGGTTCGACTTCACCCAAGACCGGCTCGTGCCCATGCCCGGCCGGATCCGCCTCTGCCCGTATTACTTCGTGACTGGCGAGGGCGACGCCGCCCGGGCGCGCCTGGGCGGCGTGCTGGCAACCGTCTGTCCCGCCGACAAGAAGATCATTCACGGCATGGCGGACGCGATTATGGCCCCCTGCGCCACCTGAGCCGCATGCTCGCCTACATCCTCCTGGCCACCAGCTCCCTGTTCGTGATCGTGGACCCGATCGCCACCGTGCCCGCGTTTTTGGCGATGACCCCCGGCGACACCCCCGAGGGGCGGGTCAAGATGGCGCGGCTTGCCTGCGCGGTGATGGCCGGAGTGCTCATCACCTTCGCCTGGGCGGGCAAAGCGATCTTTGCCTTGCTGGGCATCACCCTGCCCGCCTTTCAGTTGGCGGGGAGCATCGTCCTCCTGCTGGTGTCACTGGACATGCTCCGCGCCCAACGCTCGCGCGTGCAGGAGACCGTCGAGGAAAAGGAGGCCGGCGCGTCCAAAGAGGACATCGCCATCACCCCTTTGGCCGTGCCGATGCTCGCCGGTCCGGGGGCCATCACCACCGCGATTCTCTTGCAGAACCAAGCCAACACCTGGCCGAAACAAGTCGCTCTTTTCTTCTGCATCCTGCTGGTGGCGGCCGCCAGTTATCTCGTCTTTCGGCTCTCCGCCCACGGCGCCCGGTGGCTCAGCCCCATCGCCCTGCGCCTGGCCACGCGGATCATGGGGTTGCTTTTGGCCTCGCTGGCAGTCCAGTTCGCCTTCGACGCCATCAAGGCGGTCAAGGATCAGGGCTTCTAACGCCGGCCGTCGTACCAGATCGGGCAGGCGGCGCGGTCGCGCTTGAACCCGCTGGGCCGCCGCAGACACTCGAGGAAGAACCGCCCCCATTCGCCCCGGCTGTAGAGGTCCAGCTTCCGGGCGGAGGTGATTAACGGATGCCGATGGAGGATCACCAGCCGCTGCCCCCGCTGCCGCGCCAGCCGCTTCAGCCGCCGGCTCAGATCGATTTCCTCGGCGACGTACAGCTCCTCGTTGAACCCGCCCACCTCACGGAAAGCGCTCGCCTCGCAGAACAGGAATGAGCCGGGCGCCCAGCGGAGCAGCCGGCTCAGCCAGTTCCACCCCTGCTCCCACAACCACACCCCGCGCGGGGTGAAATCCAGCCGCACGTTGCTCCCCCCACCCAGATAACGCCCGCTCTCGATGGCACGAGCGAGGTCGTCGAACAATTCGGCGGAGGGAAACGAATCCGCATCCACAAACAGCAGCCAGTCACCGCTGGCCGCCGCGGCGCCGCGGTTGCGAGCCCGGGCGATCTGGTTCTCCGGCTCGCGCACCACCAACGCCCCCGCTTGGCGGGCGATCTCCGCGGTGCCGTCGGTTGAATTGTTATCGCAAACCACGATCTGGCAAGTCCACCCCCGCGCGTCCCACACCGCCTGGGCGGCCTTCACCGCGGCCAGGCAACGCCCGATCAGCTTCGCCTCATTAAAGGCCGGAATGACAACGACGATGGTCATGTCGCGGTCATTTATCCGCCAACGGCGGGTCCGGTCAACGACCGTCGCTGGTCACGCCCTCCTAAAGGCGCGGGCCTTGGAGGGCGGCGACGCGGCCGCGGGCGGACAGGGTTTCCGCCCGCGGGGCTACCCGACGCGCGGGGCGTGCGGCCTGCGATTGCGCTTGCCGCCGGGCTCAGGACCCCGCACGCTCCGCCGCAACCCATGCAGCCAGCTTGGCCGCCCATTGTGGATCGCCGCGCCCGCGTGTCCTCCTGGAGCTCGCGGCCACAGCCCCCACGGCCGTCAGGAGACCGCACGCCGCTCGGCCAGGGCCCCTCCCTCCACGCCCTCGCCCTCGCCTGGTTGATCCTGGGCGTGATCCCTTCCGCCCACGCGGCCGACGCCACTCCTTGGCACGAGCAACCTGGCTACCGTTGGCGGAGCTTAGCCGTCCCCAGCGCGGGGCGTACCGGTTTCACGCTCATGCCGACCTCCCTCACCGGCATCAGTTTCACCAACTCCCTCGCTGAGGCCTCCGTCGCCACCAATCGCATTCTCGAAAACGGGTCCGGCGTCGCCCTCGGGGACGTGGATGGGGACGGGCTGTGTGACATCTACTTAGATCGGA
>JAJXTA010000629.1 GCA_021784265.1 bacterium
CTGCCGCCGTATGGCAGCGTGGGGTTGTACTACGCGCTGCTCATTGGGGGCAGCATTTGGTTGTGGCGGTTGACGGCGCCCGGCGGCCCAGCGCCCACGAGCACGTCGGCGGGGTAGAGCGGTCTTCGTGGAACCACCCAGCGGCGGGGTCACACCGCTCACCAGGCAACCGCCGCCACAACGGGAGAGGGCCAAGAGCCACGCGCTTGCGCGCCGGTTGACAAGGGGGCGGGCGGGGGCGTAGGTTGTGGCGTCTTGAACGATGAACACTGTGGACGCTGAATGCGTGGTCACCCTGACCCCGGGCGCGGCCGAGCAGGCCAAGCTCTTGCTGGCCAAAGAGACGGACGCGCCCCGGAAGGGCTTGCGCGTCTATGTCGAGCAAGGGGGCTGTTCGGGGATGCAATACAGCTTGGTGTTCGATGAGGGGCGTGACGGAGATGTGAGCGGGGAGCAATTTGGAGTCCGGGTGCTGGTTGATGCCTTCAGCGTCAAGTACTTGCGCGGGTCGGTGCTGGATTACGTGGAGGCGTTGAGCGGCGGGGGGTTCAAGCTCACCAACCCCAATGCCCGCGAGTCCTGCGGTTGCGGCAAGTCCTTCGCCACCTGATAGTTACATAGCAGCCGCTCCCGCCTCCGCCGCCGCCCGGCTCCCCGGGCGCAGGTTAGGCCCGCTGATTTTTCGGGAAAAATCCTTTACACCCACTCCCGCAATGCTTAAGCTCAATACTTTATTACGAAAAGTCTGGCTGAACTAGTATGGACGAGAAGAAGAAGACGATAACCGATTTCCGCATTCATGAGCGGGATACGGGCTCGGCGGACGTGCAGATCGCGTTGTTGACCCAACGGATCAATCAATTGACAGACCACCTGCAGAAGAACCACAAAGACCACAGCTCGCGGCGTGGGCTCTTGATGATGGTCGGTCAACGCCGGCGCCTTTTGGACTATCTCCACTCGACGGACACGGCCCGCTATCTGGCGGTGACCAAAAGACTTAATCTGCGCAAGTAGCGCGCCTTCGGGCCCGAGGGTCCGGGGAAGTCTCTCACTATTGAGCCGCCCGCTCGCTCAGTCTTTACGCGAATCGCCCGGGAAGGTGCTGCCGGGCGCCCGGGGCGGCTTCCACCTCCAGCGCCAGAACTCTCATGCCCGTTGGCACAGGGAAATTTCATCCAACTCCTCCGCGCGAGTGGCTGGCTGAAGTTCCTCCGAGTCAACGGGCATGAAGCCATGAAAGTATGATCGAAAAAGCAACGGTTCACGTAGGAACCAATCCCAACCCCATCCACCTCGAAACCGGGCGCCTGGCCAAACAGGCCGACGGCGCCGTCACGGTCCAACTGGGTGAAACCATCGTCGTGGTGGCGGCCGTCGCGGCCACCACCGCCAAACCGGGCCAGGAGTTTTTCCCCCTGACCGTGGATTACCGGGAGAAGGCCGCCGCGGCGGGGCGGTTCCCTGGCGGTTACTTCAAACGGGAAGGCCGCCCCACGGAGAAGGAGATCCTCACCTGCCGGATGACCGACCGGCCCATTCGGCCCCTCTTTCCCAAGGGGTGGTTTAACGAGGTCCAGGTGCAAAGCATCCTGCTCAGCGCCGACCTGGAAAACGATCCCGACATCCTGAGCATTATTGGGGCGTCGGCCGCCTTGATGGTGAGCGACATCCCGTGGGCGGGGCCGCTGGGGGCGGTTCGCATCGGGCGGGTTGCCGGCCAGTTCATCGCCAATCCGACCCACGCCCAGATGGCGGAGAGCGATCTGGACCTGGTGTACGTCGGGAGTGAGCAGGAGCTGGTGATGTTTGAAGGGGCGGCCAAGGAAATCAGCGAGGCGGACTTTGCCGCGGCGCTGGAGTTCGGGCATCAGTGTTGCCAACCGATCATCGCCGCCCAGAAGGAGCTGGCGGCCAAGGTCGGCAAGCCCAAGCGGGTCCTGGCCCTGCAAACCGTGCCCCCGGAAGTGGTGGCCGATGCGCAGGCCTTGGCCGGCGACCGCGTGGTGGCCGCCCTGCTCACCCCGGGCAAGATGGCCCGCGAAGCGGCGTGGAAGGCTGTCACCGAAGAGGTGGGCAAGCAGTTGGTCGAGAAACACGGCGCCGAGAAGGTCACGGAGTGGGTGCTCAAAGAGACCTTCTACTCGATCCAGAAGCAGGCGGTGCGCGCCCTCATCCTGGACCAGAGCAAACGCCTGGATGCCCGCGGTCTCGACGACATCCGCGCCATCGGCTGCCAGGTGGGGTTGTTGCCCCGCGCGCATGGTTCGGCCTTGTTCAGCCGCGGGGAAACCCAGGCCATGGTCCTGGCCACCTTGGGCACCACCGAGGATTCGCAAGAGTTCGATTCCTACACCGGCGGCAATAGCGAGAAGCAGTTCATCCTCCATTACAATTTCCCCAACTTCTCCGTCGGCGAGACCGGGCGCATCTCGGGTCCGGGCCGGCGCGAGATTGGGCACGGGGCCTTGGCCGAGCGCTCGCTGGAGCCGATGCTCCCGCTCAAGGAGTTCCCGTACGCGGTGCGCGTCACCAGCGAGATCATGGAATCCAACGGCTCCACCTCGATGGCCACCGTCTGCGGCGGCAGTTTGGCGTTGATGGACGCCGGGGTGCCGTTGATCCGGCCCGTGGCCGGCATCAGCATCGGGCTCTGCACCCAGTACAACGACCAGCACCAGATCGCCCGCTACAAGTTGCTCACCGACATCATCGGCTGGGAAGACGCCTTCTGCGACATGGACTGTAAGATCGCCGGCACGGAGAAGGGCATTACCGGCTTCCAACTGGACCTCAAGCTCAAGGGCTTGCCCCAGGCCCTCATGGTCGAGGCGCTCGAAAAGGCGCGCGTCGCCCGCCTGGACATCCTCCGCCAAATGGCCGAGACCCTGGCCGCCCCGCGCAGTGAGTTGAGCAAATACGCCCCGCGCATCCTCACCATCAAGATCAGCCCGGAGAAGATTGGGTTGTTGATCGGGCCGGGCGGAAAGAACATCAAACGCATCGTGGACGAGTCCGGGTGCGAGATCAACATCGAGGACGACGGGACCGTCCAGATTTACTCGACCAGCGCCGAGGGCATGGAGGTGGCGCGCCGGGAAGTCGAAGCCATGACCGCCGAGATCGAGGTCGGCAAGCAATACCGAGGAAGGGGGGTCACCATCAAAGAATTCGGCGGCTTAGTAGAAGTCTTCAGGGGCAAG
>JAJXTA010000630.1 GCA_021784265.1 bacterium
TCCGGCTCGGGCAAGAGCACCTTGTTGAACATCATCGGCACCCTCGACCAGCCCACCGCCGGGGCGGTGCGCCTGCATGGGGAGGAGTTAACGCGCTTGAGTGCGGCCCGGCTGGCCGTGGTCCGGAACCGGGAGTTGGGTTTTGTCTTCCAGGCGCATCATCTGCTTCCCCAATGCGATGTGTTAGAGAACGTGCTCGTCCCCACGCTGGCCTGCGACAACGAGGTGTTGCGGGACGGGGCCCCGGACCGGGCGCGCCGGTTGCTGGAGCGGGTGGGCCTGGGCGGGCGATTGCGGCATCGGCCCGGCCAGCTTTCGGGCGGCGAACGCCAGCGCGTGGCGGTGGTCCGGGCGCTGATCAACCAACCGCCCTTGCTCTTGGCCGATGAGCCCACCGGGGCGCTGGACCGGGCCGCCGCCGAAAAGCTGGGGCAACTGCTGGTCGAGCTGAACCGGGAAGAAACCGTCGCCCTGATCGTCGTCACTCACTCGCTCGAGTTGGCCCGCCGGATGAGCCGGCTCTGGGAGTTGCGGGACGGCCACTTGGTCGAGCGCGGAGGTGGGGCGTGACGGGGTGGCGGTTGTGGCGGCGGAACCTGGCCTTCCACGCGCGCGCGAACCTGGGCACCGTGCTGGGGGCGGCGGTGGGCACCACGGTGCTTGTGGGCGCCTTGGGCGTGGGCGATTCGGTGCGGGCGAGCTTGCGCGAGCAGGCCCTGCTGCGCCTGGGCAACACGGAGCTGGCCCTGGCTTCCGGCGACCGGCTGTTCCGGGCCCAGTTGGCGAATGATCTGCAGATTGGCCTGGCCCAGGCCGGCTTGGCCCAAGCCGATCGCTTCCCCACCGTCGCCCTCCTGGACCTGCCGGCGGTGGCGACCACTCCCGATGGCCGCGCCCGGGCCAACGGCGTCCACGTCGTCGGGGTGGACCAGCGTTTCTGGTTGCTGGCGGACCGCCCCCCCGCCTTCGCCGGCTTGCCTTCAGACGCGGCCAGCCTCTGGCAGTTGGCCGGCCAGCCCCCGGTCCTGCGACCGACCCCGATTCCGCCCGGGAACGTGCTGTTGAACCAGGCCCTCGCCCACCAACTGCGCGCCCAGGCGGGCGACGAAGTACTGCTGCGGGTGCAACGTCCCGCCGAACTCTCGCAAGACGCGCCGCTCTCCCCGGCGGAACACGCCACCGTCGCGCTTCGTGTGAAGGTGCGGGCGATCTTGAGCGATACCGAACTGGGGCGGTTCAGCCTCCAGGCCAGCCAAATCCCCCCCTTTAACGCCTTCGTGTCACTCCCCGATCTCCAGACCCGGGCGGGGGCGGGCGGGCGGGCAAACCTCCTCCTGGTGGGGCGCCGGGCGCCGCCGGTGTCGCAAGTGCGGTCCTTTGTCACGCTCACCCCGCCCGGCGTTAGCCCGGGCTACGTCCCGCCGGGCTACTCCTCCCCTCAGCTCCTGCCCGTGCTGACCACGCTGCTGCACCAGCGGTGGCACCTGGAGGACGCCCAGCTCAGTTGGGCCGAAGCGCCGGCGGAACACCTGTTGGAGCTGCGCAGCAGCCGGATCTTTCTGGAGCCCTCCGTGTGCCGCGTCGCGCTGGACACCCCCCTGAACGTGGCCCTCTCCCCCGCCCTCCCCACCCGTTGGGCGCAGCCCACCGGGGTGCTGACTTACCTGGTCAACACGCTGCGCGTGGGGGGCCGCACAACGCCCTACTCGATGGTCAGCGCCCTCGGCCCCGGAGGCCTGCCCACCGAGCTGCGCGATGACGAGGTGCTCATCAACCAGTGGTTAGCCGACGACCTCGCCGCCCATCCCGGCGATGAACTTACGCTGACCTACTACGTGGTCGGACGCATGCGCCAGCTCGAGGAGCGTTCCGCCCAGTTCCGCATCCGCGGCGTGTTTCCCATGAACACCCCCGGCATCGACTCCGGGCTCATGCCCGATTTCCCGGGCGTGACCAATGCCCGCAACTGCCGCGACTGGGACACCGGCCTGCCCATCCAGACCGACCGCATCCGGGACAAAGATGAGCAATACTGGCACGCGTCTCGCGGCACACCCAAGGCGCTCATCACTCTCGCCGCCGGCCAGCGGCTCTGGCGCAACCGTTTTGGCGACCTCACCGCCGTGCGCTGGCGCTTGGGCGGTGTCTCCGCAGCCGATTGGGCCCGGTTGCCGCCGCAGGCCCGCTATGCGGATGTCGAGCGTCTCACGCAACAGCAGGTGCGCCTCACCCAAGCCTTGCTGGGACGCCTGGACCCCGGCGCCTTCGGCCTGAACTTCACGCCGGCCCGGGCGCAAGCCCTGGCAGCCAGTAATCAAGCGCAGGACTTCGGCCAGTTGTTCCTGGGTTTCAGCTTCTTTCTCATCGTGGCCGCGCTGTTGTTGATGGCGGTCTTGTTCCAACTCAGCCTGGAACAACGGGCGGGTGAGGTCGGAATCCTCCTGGCCCTGGGCTTCACGCCCCGCCGGGTGCGGTGGTTGCTCTTGGGCGAGGCGGCGGGGTTGGCGGCCCTGGGCGGCCTGGTGGGGGTGATCGGTGGGCTCGGCTACGCGCGTGCCATGCTGCACGGCTTGACCACGGTCTGGAGCGGCGCCGTGGCGTCGTCACCGCTGGGTTTCCACGTCCAGCGGCTCACCTTGATCTCGGGCTTGGCCGGGGGCGTCGCGATCAGTTGGCTCACCCTGTGGTTGGCCCTCCGCCGAGAGGCCCGTCAACCCGTGCACACGCTCCTGGCCGAAGGGGCGACGGAAGCATGGCCCAGCCCGGCGCCCGGAAAGCGGCCCGGGCGCGGGGCGCTCGCGTTGGCCTGGACCGCCGGCGTGAGCGCGCTGGGGCTCCTCGGCTGGACCCTGGCGAAGCCTGCCGCGGCGACCGCCGAGACGTTCTTCAGTGCCGGCGGTCTGCTGCTGATTGCCGGTCTTGCCGGGAGCGCGGGATGGCTGGCGCGCTGGGCGCACTCCGCGGCCTCGGCGCGCCAAACCTTGACCGGCCTGGCCCTGCGCGGCGCCACCCGCCGCCGCAAACGCTCGCTCGCCACCGTGGCCCTGCTGGCCTGCGGCAGCTTCCTGATCGTGTCCATCGGCGCGTTTCATTTGGAGGCCACCCCCGACGCGCAAAAGCCGGCCGCCGGCACCGGCGGGTTCGCCCTCATCGGCGAAGCCACCCAACCGGTGCTCTATGACCTCACCAGCGCGCG
>JAJXTA010000631.1 GCA_021784265.1 bacterium
CGGGTTGAACGAAGCTGCGGCGAAGGTTCAGCGGGGCGTGGCTTGCCAACCGGACTCCCTTTGCGGAAAGGTTTTGGCGACCACAGATTTCCGACACTTTCGGACGGTTCCGCCACCCGCGGCCACCCTCCTACCCACCGCGGCTGAGAGCTTCGTGAGCAGCGTCGGAGAATGAGCGGGCTCTACCATCGGCCCACGGCGACCAAGACCGGACTTCCGCACAGAACCCATCGGCTCGCGACCGGGCTCGCGTTTGACCCAAGCATCAACGGGCGGCGGAGGCGGGTTCATGGCGGGCGCTTGGGATAGAGCAGAAGCTGCCCCGGCCGCCAGGAGCCGACCCGACGCATCGGTTTCTGACCACGCGGGCAAAGCGGAGCGGAACACGCCGTCAGTGGCGGGGCCGCCGGCAGTTCCACCTCCGGATCAGGCGGCGGATTCCAGGTTTGTTGTTCGGCGGGCGTGAGGCAGGGGTTTTGCCGCAGGCCTGCGCGCCCGCGGTTGCCGCGCCTGGAGCGCGCCAAACCGGAAGGGAAAACGAACCTGGGTAGGGGCGCCTCGTTACCCAGGGCGGGGGCCTCGGCGGCCTTGCCTTGGGCTATTATCAGGCCGCCCCGGTGGGGCTCCCGGCTGGGCCGCGCTATGGCAAGGCGGCCGGAGAGGCGAACCAGCCGCTCTGGGCGACGCCGGGTGTTCGTCTGGTCTGCTTTGTGTCGTGTTTCGCCGGGCACGGCTTCGCACACCGTTAGACGGCTATGCGAGCGCAGCGAGCCAAGCCCAGAGCCCTGGAGGGGCGACAGATAATAGCCCCGGGCAAGCGCAGCGCCGCCCGGGGTAACGGTCGCGAGAGGATCTCCTCTTTTTCCGCTCCCGGTCTGGGGCGCCGGGGGCGCGCCAGACCGGGAGCGGAAAGGCAGGGTGGGTGGGGTGGTGTTTTACCCAGGGCGGCAGTCGCTTCGCTCCTTTGCCCTGGGCTATCATCGGCCCGCCCCGCTGGGGCTCCTGGCTGAGCCGCGCTACGGCACGCCAACGCGGAAGGGCGCACCAGACCCTCCGGGCGGCGCCGGAATTGGCGTCGGCTCCTTTTCCTCGCTCAGCCGCCCGGAGTTCGTCCCGTGGCGCTCCTTTCGGTTTTCGCCCGGCGCGAGCGAGCGCGGTCGTTCGGCGACGGCGGACGCCCCTTGCGATTTCAGCGCTTTGAGACACGAGGGACAGACCCTTTGAGGCGCGTCCCGATTTGAGTCCGGCGCGGAGGCGTGACGGCGGAAGGTCCCGCCGTGGGGCCGGCGGGGTTGGGAGCCCCGTCAGCAGCGAAAGGTTAGGTGTTCGCCAGGGACGACAGCGAGTGGCAGCAGTGGCGCGCTTGGGCAGTGCGCCCCCTCGCTTCAGGCTTGCGGCCGGAGAGGTTTCACGCTTGAATCGAGGCCACGAAAACGGCGAACGGAATCACTGGACCGAACACGCGCCCCACTTGCCAGTTCGAGGATCACGGGCTTCGGCGCCCTGGCCTGGTAGCCGAGAGTCGCCGCCGTCACTACGGCGGAGCGGCGGTCGATCACTCGCGGCGTTACAACGTTATGCGTGCTTGTTCGTATCTGGGTTTTGTCGGCGTTTGTCTTCTCCTTGTCTCCTGCGTGGATCGCCCAGCCGCGAACACCGGTCCCAGAGCAGTGACGATCTCCCAGTTGCTCTTGGCGCCGGGAGCGTTTGACGGAGCTCCGGTGCTGGTGAAGGGGTTCTTTCTCCAACCGATGGTCGGCGACATCGCGCTCTATCAAACCGAGCCGGATTACCACCGCGGTTCACCCGAAAGTCATGTCCGTCTGGACCTGGACCCCAAGCGGCGTGACTTGAGGCCATTCCAGCTCAAACGCTGTGCCGTCGAGGGCACCTTTCAGGCAGGGCACGGGCCGAGCGCGTGGGGGCGCATAACGAACATTACACGTCTTGAACTGGCAGAGTAACATGGCAAGCGAGGGCACTACAGCGACCGCGCGCGGACCGCGCCGGTTCGCTGTTCTGACGCGCTGGGCGGCCCGCATCCCTCAGTTCTGTCGTTAGGCATCATCGAGGACCATGAAACCACAACAGGCATTTGGAGTAGCAGTCCGAGTGATTGGGCTGATAGTTGTTCTCGTTTCCATACTCTATCTGGTGAGCGCGCTGGTCGTCTGCATTGACCCCACTTTCCGCCCGAACCTGCCGCCGGCTTGGCATTATTTGCTCGATGGAGTTGTCGAGCTTCTCGTTGGATTATATCTGCTTCGAGGTGCGGCGTTGGTCATTCGGTTCGCATTTCCCGACGATGAGTCAGAGCCGGAGAGGGAAGCTGATGCCTAACCCAACGCAACAGCCAATGCCCATGACGCCGGTCGGCCTGCCTCGAGGACTTTCGGGGTTGGCGGTCGCATCTCGGGTTGCCGGTAGCCACTGGCCGTACGGCTTAGCTCTTGGTCGTTCGCCGGAACGGGACCTATGAGCGCGCTGGAGCGAGAAAGGCGGTACATCCGAAAGTGGCGCCCCAGGGCGGTTCGAGGAGACTCTATCGCCATGTCGAACGTTGCGGCGGCTTACCGCATCCTCGGTAAGTTCAGGCTGGCAGCTCGATGGTACCGGAGAGCCGCCGGGGCGCACGACGGAGACGCCCTGACCGACTGGGGATACTGCCTTCAGCATGGCGTTGGTGTTCGGAAGGACCGCGCGGGGGCGGAGCGAGCCTATCGCGCGGCGATTCGCTCCGAGTGGATCACAGACTATTCCCGGGAGGAGGCGATGTACCATCTCGCCGTACTGTTACTCGGTAGGCGGTCCGCAGCTTCTCGGCGTGCCGCCGACAAGCTGCTGCGTCTTGCCAGTGCGGACGGGGATTACCCTCAGGCCGCGGCCCTGTTGCGGGTCACGAAATCGGCGGCCGTCCGGGCTGCCTGCGCTTGTCGCCGCCGTCTCAGGCCGCGTCTCGCGCGGCGACACTGTCCGGTGCACGGGCCACACAAGGGCCGACAATTGGGTGCGGGCGACGCCGGATGGCACGCGCGTCCGGGAGGCCGGCGCCCCCGCCCCAGGGCGTTAGGCCACCCGGCTCGATTGCCATGAAATGCTACCAACACAACCAGACAGACGCGGTCGGCACTTGCGTCCACTGCGGTCGAGCGCTGTGCCCGGGTTGTATAAGTCCATCTGCGAGCCGCTGA
>JAJXTA010000632.1 GCA_021784265.1 bacterium
AAGTTCTACGCGGTCAACGCGCGCTGGCCGCGGCAAGGGGGGCCGGTGTTTGCGAGTCATTTTGCGACCTGGGACGGCGCCCACTATCTCTACCTGAGCGAAGTGGGGTACGCGGCCGGGGTGCCCTCGTGCGCGTTTTATCCGTTGTGGCCGCTGCTGATCCGGGCCGTGGCGCCGCTGACCGGCGGGAGCCACGTGCTGGCGGGCCTGCTGCTGGCGAATCTCCTCTCCGCGGCGGGCTGGGTGTTGTTTCATCGGGTGGTGGCCAGGCGCTGGGGGGAGGGGGTCGCGTCGTGGGCGCTGGTGTGGCTGGTGGTTCTTCCCGGCTCGTTGTTTTACCAGTTTATCTACAGCGAGCCGCTGTTTTTCCTGTTGGCGATGGGTTTGTGGCTGGGGCTGGAACGGCGCCGGTACCGGCTGGCCTGGGCGAGTGCGGCGCTCTTACCATTGGCGCGGGGCGTCGGGGTCTTTTGCATCCTGCCGATTGGCTGGCATCTGCTGCTGCGCCGACCCATCGGCCCGCTGAAGGGCTGGGCGTGGGTGAAACGGGAGCGGGAGCGGGAGGCAGCCCGCGTCGGTGGCAGGGCGAAGGGTGCGGCCAGCGGCGAGCCTGACCAGCAGGAGGGCGCTGTGCGCGGCACGCCGCCCTTTGCGCTCCTGTTGGCGCCGGTATGGGGCTGGGCACTCTATTTGGCGCTGATGGGGTGGTGGACCGGGAATCCGTTCGAGGGGATCGACGCGCAGAAGTATTGGGGCGTTCACTCGATCAGCAACCTGTGGGACGTGCCCAAGTTCGTGATCGGCTGGTTTACGCCGAGTGAATGGCACGAGTTCCGCGGCTCGACGCTGGACCGGCTCATGTTCCTGCTGGTGCTCTACACCCTGCCGCTGATCTGGCGGCTGGGGAAGGACCTGGTGGTGTGGACGTACGTCCTCGGGGTCTTGCCAGCGATGAGCGGCACCTTCACCTCCTATACGCGTTTTGAGAGCTGCGCCTTTCCCGTGTTCATCGCCCTGGCCGTGTTTTTCAGCGGGCCGGAGCGCCGGTGGTGGCGGTGCGGGCTGCTGGCGGTGTTCGGCGGGCTGCACCTGGTGTTGCTGTGGCGGTTCGTGAATTTCCGCTGGGCCGGCTGACGAGGGCCGGGCCGGAAGGAGAAGGCCGAGGGCGGCCGGCTGGGGCGGAGGGTGGAAGACGCCAAGGGCCAACGCCAACCCCAGGGCGCCGGCCCCGGCCCGCCACGCTAATGCCTCTGGTAAGCGGCGATGGAACTGCCCCCCCGCCTGTACCCAAATCCGCCGCCGGGAAAAGCATTTCCGCGGGCGCTCCCGGAACCGGGCCAGTTCAGGATCAGTCTTCGGTACGCCGGGCGCGGATCGCCCCCGCGCCGGCCGACCCTGGAGGATCTGGCTTGGCCGCGAGGGCTGCCCGCCGCCGGGCGGACACGTGTCCCCGCCCAATCTCAGAGGGTGTGGCCCAACGTGGGCCCGAGCGAGCAGGTGGGTGAGCTGCCCACGACATTGTAGCTGTAAGTGCCGTTGGCGGGGCACCCCGGACCGACGCTGTTCTTGAGGTAACCGTTAATGGCGTTGTCGTCGTTCGCGGCGCCGCCGGTGAGCTTCTGTTCGAGCGCCCATTGTTCTTTGGCGCCGTCAATCTGCTTCAGATTGGCGATGCAAGCGTTCTTCTGGGCGGTCTCGCGGGCTTTCACAAAGTTGGGGATCGCGATGGCGGCCAGCAGTCCGATGATGGCGACCACGATCATGATTTCGACCAGCGTGAAGCCGGACGTGCGAGCGGAGTGAAGTTGCATTGTTGCCTTTCGTTGTGGTTTACCGACCTTGCGGTGTGAACCCGACCGGCAGCAGGTGATGACGAATTCGATGGGTTCACGGAGCGCTGCTTGCCGACCGCGCTTGCTAATATATCGGCCGAGAGGCGCTGGGTCAAGGCAACGCAACCGCACGCCGCGGTTGACGTTGCCGCCCCACGTCGATCGCGGGCCGACGGGTGCGCCCCTCGCTCCGCCGCTGGGGCGGAGGGAACAGGGTCTGGCACGGTGACCCCGCATTCTCGACACCCGCGCGGCGAGGGGTTGTGGCCCCAGACCCGGCGCGAGCGCCGCGCCGACCTTTGCGGGTCTGGAAGGAGCGCACCACGAAGTCAGGGCAGCACGAGCCGCCGCGTGGCCCGCCGCTCCGGTGGAGTGCCTAGTTTTAAGACAGCACCGGCCAGCCCCAAGACAGTCCGGGAGCGGTGAGGCAGGGAAAAGCCTCCGTTTTGGGGGCATTGCCGGGTTGGCATCGGTGCTGCTTAAGCCAGAGTCGAACGTGAACCGGCGAAGCCTCCATCTCATTACCCTCGGGCTGCTCGTGGCAGGTTTGGTCTTGGCTCAGCGCGCGGCGAGGGCCTTGACCCTGGAAGACCTGGAGCGGGATTCCAAACTGACGCCCAGCCGGTTCGCCCGCTATTTTGCCGATTTCAACTACTGCTTCCACGCCGAAGTGCAGCGGCCGGAGGTGTTTCTGGCGACCCAGAGCGGTGACTGCGACGATTACGCGATCCTGGCGGCCCAAGTCCTTCACGCCAAGGGTTACACTACCCGCCTCATTTCGGTGCGCATGCCGGGCCTCATCCACGTCGTCTGCTACGTGGCGGAGACCAAGTGCTACCTGGATTTTAACAACCGCGTCTATCTGAAGCGAACGGTGGGGTCGGACGGTTCCCTCCCCGACATCGCCCGGAAGGTGGCCAAGTCCTTTGACACCCACTGGGCCTCGGCCGCCGAGTTCACCTACGACCACGAGGTGAAACGGCTGGTCACCACTGTCGCCGCCGACACCATCAAACTGGCCGCCGCGGCCCGACCGTAACCTGGGTGCTCGCTGGCGCCGCGCGCGGCAAAGTCGCGGCCCAACCAGCGTGGCGCCCCGCCGTCCAATCGAACATGAGTGCTCGTCGCAAACAGACCATCCCGATCCAGTTCCCATTCCAGGCTCCGCGGAGCGATGCCTTCCCGGTGAAGATTCTGCGGCGCGCGGAGGCGGTCCCGGCGCCCTCCCCTGCCCCACCACCGTCCGCCGGGTCCGACCCACTCCGGCCCCGTTGTGCGGGCTGAGTCTCTCTCCCGCTGCCAGCTTGCCCGCCCACAGGCTGCTGCCGTGAAGAAACGCCCCCCACTGACCTTCGC
>JAJXTA010000633.1 GCA_021784265.1 bacterium
CGGAGGCCGCCGCTTCAGTTGCCCGGCAGGTAGTCGGGCAAGGGTTTGAACACGCCGTACTTGACCAACGCCAGGATCAGGAGGGTGTAAAGCAGGGAAACCACGAGGTCCTTCACCAAGGCCCGGAGTGAGTAAGGCGAGGGCGCGCCGGTGACGGCCGTTTTGGCCCCCTTTTGCAGCAGCACCAACCCCACCACGTTGGTGAGCCAATAGCCGGCCACGAAACTGAGCCGAAACCCCGGGCGCCAGAACAGGCTGATGATCCAGGCAAAGGCGAGCGCCAGCGGCACATTCACGAACAGGTCGTTCCACCACGACAGCGGGGAGAGCATGTAGCCGATGAAACCCACCACCCCGCCACCCACGCGTCGCTGCCAACCCATAGCGTTCGGCCGAACCCGCCGCGCGTCACTCGCCGGGGCCGCCGCCTACCTCTCCCCCTCCGCCAACCGGACCTGGAGGGGGATGCTGGTCTCGAGCCGGCCATTGAGCAAAACCCCGATGGCGTAATGACCCGGCTTCTGAAACTTCATATGCTGGATGTTGATGATGAAGTTGCGGGAAGTGAAAATGGCATCCGTCGGCACCTGCACCGTGACGGACAAATCGATTGCCGGCATCACCGAGTGGCCGTCCTCATCCACGAAGCTCACCGTGACCTTGTGCTCCCCCTCCTCGGTGCGATCAAACACCATCCGCAGGGCAACCGTACACTGCGGGTGCACGGCCGGCATCTGGCGGGTGACAATGGTGTCGAACGTGCCCAGGATATTCATCTTGCCCGAGTAATCCGTGGCGGCGTCGCACAGGACCGCGATTTGGATGTTCATAACAGCGCTGGTGGTCGATGGCTGACGGCGGCCTAGATGCCCGCGCGCCGGGGACAGTTGCGGACGGGTGCGGGCCGACCTCAGGGCGATGGTGCCGGGCAGCGGAGCGGAAGGCCAGCGCGAAGTGCGGCGGCGAAAAACCCCTCTGCCGCCGCTAACCGCTCCGCGGGGCGCACGACGACGACCAGCCCGGCGCCCGCGCCGCCTCGCGCCCACTGGGCGGGGCCATCCTCACCGGGCCTGGACCCCGTTCAGCTCGACCGCGGCGTCGGGGTGCCCGGCACTCCTTCCTCCCCCTCCTCCTCGCCCGTCTCCCACTTGGGATAGACCTCGACCGGCACTTCGCCCCGCCGGATCAGCTCCTGCAGGTCGCGGATGATCGTCCGGCGGGCAACGCGGAACTGGCGGGCCAGGGCGGAGATATTGGGCCGGTCGGTGGATTTGAGCAGCAGTTTGCGGAGTTCGGTCTGGCGGCTGAGCCGATCCGTCGAGCGGCTGAGCAAATCCTCGATGTCCACGCGCTTGGAGCGTTCGAGGGCTTCAAACTGGCGCACGATTTCCGCCTCCCCACACTCGCGCAAGGCGGTTTCGATGGTTCGCTCGAGGTCGTCGAGGTCCACGGGCTTGGTCAGGCAGTAGTGAGCGCGCCGGGGACCCTGCAGCGCCCCCATCTGCTGCTGGACTTCCAGCGCGCCGGAAACGACCACGATGGGGACGTGGGGGAGCAGCTCCTTCAACTCGGGCAGAAAGTCCAGGCCGCGCTGCCCCTTGGCCAACACGTGGTCGAGGAGGATCAAATCCGGGGGCTGCTTGGCCGCCGCCGCCAAGGCCCCCGACCCGGTCCGCGTCCGGACCAGGGTGTAGTCCGCCAGAGCCTCCTCGTAGAGCTCGTATTGGAGATCGTCATCTTCGATAATGAGAATCTGCTTCGGGTTCATGGCTTACCCCAAAGGTGGCGCGGTCGCCCCCACAAATCAAGCCGGCAACGCGGAGTCGGGCTCGCCGCCCCCACCGGCTTTTGCCTTGACCCGCGCCCCCGCCGCATCTGATGCTGCGCCAGGTCCTCAATATGAAAAAACTTGGTTTCAGCGCGGTGACCCTGGCGTTCACCGTGGTTTGGGTGGTGTCGCCCTCCCTCGAGGCGGCGGCCAGCGCGGGCCGGGGCGCCACCGGCCTGGGCTCGTCCACTGGGACGACGCAGCACGGGAGCAAAGCCGACCCTGCACCGGTCAAGAAGGCCTACCCGACCTTCGGCCAGGTGGATCGCGTGGCGCCGGAACTGGACCGGCTGATCCCGGCGGGAGCGCGCCTCGAGAAACTGGCCGGCGGCTTTGTCTGGACCGAGGGCCCCCTCTGGAACGCGCGCGCCCACACGCTGCTCTTCTCGGACATCCCGCGCAACGTGATCTTCGAGTGGAAAGAGGGGCTGGGCACGCGCGATTTTCTCTACCCCAGCGGTTATACCGGCGCCGCGCCCCGGGGAGGCGAGGTGGGGGCGAATGCGCTCACGTTCGATGGGCAAGGGCGCCTGGTTTTTTGCGCGCAGGGGGATCGGAGCTTGGTGCGCTTGGACGCCGAGGGCCGCCGCACGACCCTCGCCGACTATTATCTGGACCGCCGTTTTAACAGCCCCAATGACCTGGTCTATAAGTCCAATGGTGACCTCTACTTCACTGATCCGCCCTACGGCCTGGAGGGGCACAACGACGATCCCAAGAAAGAACTGCTCTTCAATGGCGTCTATCTCCTCCGGGCCAGTG
Source organism: bacterium (assembly GCA_021784265.1). GTDB lineage: Bacteria > Verrucomicrobiota > Verrucomicrobiia > Limisphaerales > J093 > JAJXTA01. Next base: position 2,591 of record JAJXTA010000633.1, read on the forward strand.
GCCAAGTGGTACTGTTGACGCGCGACCTCACCTTTCCCAACGGCTTGGCGTTTTCGCCCGATGAGAAGACCCTTTACCTTTCCGTCTCGGACCCGAAGCGGCCCGTCATCATGGCCTACGGGGTGCGCAGCGACGGTACCCTTGGGCCGGGGCGAGTCTTTTTCGATGCCACGGCCCTGGCGGCCAAAGGCCTGCCCGGGCTGCCGGATGGCATGAAGGTGGACGTGAAGGGCAACCTGTTCGCGACCGGTCCCGGCGGGGTGCTGGTGCTCACGCCGCAAGGCGAGTTGCTGGGCACCATTAATACGGGCGAGACGACCGCCAATTGCGCCTGGGGCGGCGACGACGGGACCACCCTCTACATCACCGCGCACACCTACCTGTGCCGGATCAAGACCAGCACCAAGGGCCGCCTGCCCTGACCGGCCCAACGCCAACCGGCCCCGGCCCGCTCTTCCACGCTCGCGGCTCGGTCCCACCACACTTTCCTCTCGCTGGGGCTCTCGGAGTGGCCGACAAGGAGGTCGGCGCTCCCAGGGCAACGACCCCAAGCGTCTTGGAGCGTGGTCCTGCCTGCCCACGGTTCCTCTACGGCCCG
>JAJXTA010000634.1:0-2262 GCA_021784265.1 bacterium
CTCCGCAGCTCCGCCGAGTATCTGACCGCCGCGGCGATCCTGCTGGTGGCGGTGGGCTTCGCCCTCCGGCCCCCGAGCCAGCCCAGACCCTGAGCGTCCATGGCCGCCCCCGATCCCACCCAGCCCACACCCGCGGGCGCACACCCTCGCCCGGGCCCGCGAGGCGTTCGTTGGTGGCCCGCGGGCACGATTCTGTTCTTGGCGGGAGTCGCGGTTGCGGGCGTTTGGGCCGCCACCGGGGCGAACCACCAACTGCGCAACCTGCGCACGATGGCCGTCGGGGTAGTGGCTGGTGTCCTCTTGGTGCTGTGGAGCCAGCTCTACTCGCGGTTGTCCGGACGGACCAAGCTGGCCGTGTTGGGCGGGGTCCTGGGCTTGGTGGGGACGGTGGCGGGGCTGGTCCGCATCCGGGGTGTCACCGGCGATCTGATCCCAATCCTGCAATGGCGCTGGGTAGAGGGCACTCAGCCGACGGGCCCTGCGGTCACGCTCCCGGTCCAACCCGCGGGCGCGCCCGGCCCGGCTGGCCTGGCGGGCGACGCCTATCCCCAGTTTCTCGGTCCCGACCGGGACGCCATTGTGACCGGCATTCACTTGGCGTCGGATTGGCGTTCGCACCCACCCCGCCAGCTATGGCGGCACGCGGTGGGCGCCGGGTGGTCAGGGTTCGCCGTCAAGGGGCCCTACGCCGTGACCCAGGAACAACGCGGGCCGGCGGAGGCAGTGGTCTGCTACCAACTGCTCACCGGCCAACCCATCTGGGCCCACGCCGATCCCGCCCACTATTCCACCACCCTGGCGGGCGAGGGTCCGCGGGCGACCCCCACAATCGCCGGCGACCGCGTCGTTGCCCAGGGCGCGACGGGCCTGCTGAACTGTCTGGACCTGAAGACGCAGCGGCTGCTCTGGTCCACGAACATTCTCGAGGCCAACGGCAGCCGGCTGCCCGAATGGGGGGTGAGCTGCTCACCCTTGGTGTGGAACCACTGGGTGATCGTCAGCCCCGGGGGGCGGAACGAGCGGTCGCTGGTCGCGTACGACATCGACTCGGGCCGGTTCGTCTGGGGCGGGGGCGAGGATGGCGCCGGCTACAGCTCCCCCTGCCTCGCCACGCTGGACGGGGTGCGGCAGGTCCTCATCTTCGATGGCGGCGGGGTGAGCGGCCACGCCGCCACCACCGGCCAGGTCCTCTGGCGTTATCCGTGGCCCGGCGGCCATCCGCACGTGGCGATGCCGGTGGTGCTCGGGACCGACCGGGTCTTGATCAGCAGCGGGTACGGCACCGGCAGCGAGGTGGTCCGGGTCAGTGGCGGTCCGACCACCCCTTGGCGGGCGGTGCGCCTCTGGAAATCGCTCCGCCTTAAGGCAAAATTTACTAATGTCGTCCAAAAGAACGGTTATATTTACGGCCTGGACGATGGGATTCTCGTCTGTTTGGACGCCGCGACCGGACAGTTGCGGTGGAAGGGGGAGCGCTACGGCCACGGCCAGATGATCCTCGCCGATGACCTGTTGTTGGTGACGGTCGAGAGCGGGGCGATCGCCCTGGTGGACCCCCAGCCCCAGGCCTTCCGCGAACTGGCCCGGCTAACCGTCTTCGACCGCAAGACCTGGAATCCGCCGGCGCTGGCCGGTCCCTATCTGCTGGTCCGGAATGACGCCGAGGCGGCCCTCTACCGGCTGCCGCTCCGGGGGGAATGAGTCTGCGGCTGGAAATGCTGCAGGTGGCGCGGCTGGCGCCCAAGCTCCTGGGCGAATCAACGCCCTTGGTGCAAGCGTTCCTCGCGACCCAATGCCGGCCGGACGGTGGTTTCGCGGGACGGTCCGGAGCGAGCGACCTCTACTACACGGTGTTCGGTTTGGACGGGTTAATCGCGCTGCGGACCGAACCGCTCGGCAACCGCACCGCGCCGTACCTGCGCGGATTTGGACACGGCGAAGGTTTGGATTTCGTGCATTTGTGTTGCTTGGCGCGCTGCTGGGCGGCGGTGGGAGGTCCGGTGGAGGCGGAGCTGCGCCGCGGGCTCCTCGAGCGGTTGGAGCGCGGCCGCACTCCGGACGGCGGCTACGCCCAAGAACCCGGGGCCGCCCACGGGACCGTCTATGGCTCCTTCCTGGCCCTGGGAGCCTATCAGGACCTGCAGAGCGGCCTCCGGCAGGCCGACCGCTTGGGTGAAGTGCTGGCACAGTTGGCCACGGGTGACGGCGCCTGGACCAACCACCACCCCGCGCACCGTCAGTGCGGCTCGACCTTGGCGACGG
>JAJXTA010000634.1:2272-3188 GCA_021784265.1 bacterium
CGACGGCCGCTGCCGTCACCCTCCAGCGCCATCTGGGGCTGCCGACGGCGGCGGCGACGGCGGCGTGGCTGCTAGCTCGCCACCACCCCCAGGGAGGCTTTCGCGCCACGCCGGACGCCCCCATGCCCGACCTGCTCTCCACCGCCACAGCGTTGCACGCCCTCGCGGGTCTCGAGACTTCGCTCGATTCGATTCGCGAACCGTGCCTGGACTTCTTGGACTCGCTCTGGGACAACGCCGGCGGTTTTCATGGCCATTGGGCAGACGACACGCTGGATTGTGAGTACACCTTCTACGGGCTGCTGGCCCTCGGGCATCTGAGCCTCTGATCCCCCACCGCCTACCCTCGCGGCCGCGGGCTTCCGGCGCCCCGAGGCCAGGCCTGGTCGGCCAGTAGGTTCCCTGGCGCGCGCCGCGGTCGCGCTGGCACGGCTTACTGTCCGCTGTCGGGAATGCCCAGCAACTCCGGCGCGGTCCAGTTGCGGCCGCGGGTCGCCGTGGCCGCACGAATCGCCTTCACCTGGGCCGGGGTGACCGGCCCAGCGTTGTTGCCCCAGTCCTTGTTGCCGCGCACAAACGTCAGCACGGCGGCGATGTCGTCATCTGACAGTTGGTCGCGCCACGGCAACATGGTGTTGTTGAAGTCGGTGCCCTTGACCGTGACGGCGCCGGTGAAACCATTCAGGACAATACGGATGAGGCGGTTGGGCCCCGGCGCCTGGACCCAGTCGGAACCGACCAAGGGAGGAAACTGCCCGGGGGTGCCCAGGCCGGTGGTCTGGTGGCATGGCACGCAGTAGGTGCCAAAGACACGCTGGCCCTTGACCACCAGGTCTTGAGCCTCGGACTTAGGCACCCGTGCCTCCACATCCGCCAGGCTCTCGCCGCGATTGAACACCAGCGGGTCGAAGCCTCC
>JAJXTA010000635.1 GCA_021784265.1 bacterium
CGCGCCGGTCGAGCGGGACCGGGACGAGACGTTTGTCTCCGACCTGACCTTGGACTTGGCCACGCTGGAGCCCACGGTCGCCTGCCATCCCAACCCGGGCCAACGCAAACTGGCCAAGGAGCTTGCCCACGTCCACCTGGACCGCGCTTACGTCGGTTCCTGCACGGGAGGCAAGACGAGCGATTTCCTCGAGTTCGGCCGCGTGCTCAAGGGGCGGCGAGTGAGGATCGACACCTTCGGCGTGCCCGCCACTCCAGAGATCGTCCACGACTTGCAGACCTTTCGCTGGGAGGGCAAAACCGTGTGGGAGATCCTCATCGAGGCCGGGGTCCAGATGACCGAGAACGCCGGCTGCGCCGCCTGTTTGGGCGGGCCGGTGGACACCTTCGGACGCATGAACGCGCCGCTGAAGTGCATCAGCGCTACCAATCGGAACTTCCCCGGCCGCATGGGCCACAAGGAATCGCAGGTCTTCCTCGCCTCGCCGATGACGGTCGCCGCCAGCGCCATCACCGGCCACATCACCGATCCGCGGGAGTTCGTAAGTTAAGATGCCGCCGCCGCCGCCGTGCGTCGGGCCGGGGATGCCGTCAGGCGGGTGCCGCCGAGCGAGCGGCGGCCCTGCCACAGAACCGTTCGACGCGGTGGGGCGCGCCGTCTTTCCCCACCCAGAACCTCCCCGGCGCGCGGGTCGGCAAGCGAATTAGCGTGACCGCGTCAAGGTCGGTACCGTAACGTTGGGGGGAGATGGATCGCGCACGGTTGGACACATGGTGTGAACGGGGAATTCTTGGCCTGGTACTGGGCGTGGTCGTGTACGCACCATTGGCCACCGGGGCGGTTCGGATGGTGGACTTCCTGGTGGTGCAGGGTTTGACGGCGCTGGCGTTGGGGTTGTGGGTGGTGCGGTTCTGGGTCGCCCCCCACCACCGGATCCTTTGGCCCCCGATCTGCTGGGCGGTGATGGCGTTCGTGCTCTACGCCCTCTGGCGGTATCGTCAGGCGCCCGTCGAGTATGTCGCCCGCCTGGAGATGGTCCGCGTCCTCACCTACGGCGCGCTCTTCTTCCTGGTCCTGAATAACCTGCACCGGCAGGAAACGACCCAGACCCTGGTCAACGTCCTGTTGTTTTTGGGGATGCTGATCTCCCTTTACGCCGCGTACCAGTTTCTCACCGGCTCGCCCCACGTGTGGACCTTCACGAAACCGGTGCTCTATTTTGGACGGGCCTCGGGCACCTACATCTGTCCCAACCACCTGGCGGGGTTTTTGGAGCTGCTCCTGCCCGTGAGCATCGCGGCCGTGTTTTTGGGGAAGGCGGGCCATGCCATGCGGGTGGTTTATGTCTATATCGCCTTGACGATGCTGGCGGGGATCGGGATGTCGATCTCGCGCGGGGGCTGGGCGGCCACGGGCGTGGCGTTGGTGGTGATGTTCGGTTTTCTGGCCCGGTATCGCAGCCATCGCAAAGCCGCGCTCATCGCCCTGCTCTTGTTGGCCGCCAGCGTGTTCGTGTTCATGCGGGAGGCGGACCGGCCGCAGAAGCGTTTTGCGCGGATGCTGGTGCCCGGCCAACCGGAGGATGCCAGCATCCGCCCCGCCCTCTGGAGCGCGGCCTATGCCATGTGGACAGACCATTTCTGGTGGGGGGTCGGCCCGGGTCATTACGACGTCGAGTTTCCCCTCTACCGCTCGCCGATGGTGCAAGCCCGCCCTCAATGGGCCCACAACGACTATCTCAATGCCCTGGCCGATTGGGGGACGGTGGGTGGGGGCGTGATTCTGGCGGCGCTGGTCTGCCTGGCGCTGGGCGTCAGCAAGACCTGGAAATTCGTGCATCGTGGGCCGAACGACTTGGTGAGCAAGCGGAGCGACCGGGCCGCCGAGGTGTTGGGGATGGCGATGGGGCTGTTGGCGCTGTTGATCCACTCGGCGGTGGATTTCAACATGCAGGTGCCGGCCAACGCCATCGTCGCGGTGGTCCTCATGGCGAACCTGACGAGCCATCTCCGCTTCGCCACCGACAATTATTGGGTCAAACCCCGCCTCGTGGGCCGGCTCTTGGCCACCGTGGTGGGCGGGGTAGCGGTGGCTTATCTGGGCCAACAATGGGTCGTGCGGTGGCGGGAGACGGCCTGCTTGCGGCGCGCCACCGCGGCCAAGGACTTTGCGGGGAAGGTGGCCGGGTGGCGCGATGCCTACGCCATCGAGCCGGCCAATCCGCAAACCCCGGCTTCGATCGGGGAGGCTTATCGGCTCCTGAGTTGGGAGGGGAACGATGGCTATCAAATCGCCGCCACCTACGCGGCGGAGTGGTTCGACGTGGCCCTGCGCCTGGATCCGCTCGACGTGACCAGCGTGGTGCGCCGTGGGATGTGTCTGGATTGGCTGGGGCAACTCACGCAAGGCGATCTGGCCTTCAAGCGGGCCTTGCAGTTGGACCCGAACAACTACTGGGTGGTGGCCCTCGAGGGCTGGCATGCGCTCCAGAAGGGGGATTATCCCGCCGCCCAAGTCTGGTTCAAACGGTCGATCAGCTTGAATTGGTATCGGAACTCGCTGGCGTACTCCTATCTGGCCATCGTTCAACGCCGTCTCCAGGAGGAGGCCGCGCGGCGGCCTCGCTGATCCCTCAGCGCGTGCCTCGCCGCGGGGGCGCCAGCACCTGCTCCACGAGACGCGCGAACCCGGCCTGCGTTGCCTCAAGAGTGAACCGCTCCCGCACCCGGGCTTGTGCCGTCCTGACCAGCGCCGCGGTTTTGGCCGGCGCGGTCAAGGCTTCCGTCAGGGCCGCGCGATAGGCGCCCAGGTCTCCGGCGGGCGCCAGCCAACCACTAACGCCCGGCACGACAATTTCCCGCACCCCACCAGCATCGGCCGCGATCACCGGCGTGCCCACCGCCATCGCCTCGATCAGCACCCGCCCGAATGGCTCCGGCTTCAGGGAGGTGTGCACCAACACGTCCAGGTCGCTTAACGCCGCGGCGACATCGGTTTGGAAGGGGAGGAAATGGACCCGTTGCTCGAGGCGATGCGCCACGACGAACTCGCGGAGCGCGCGCTCGAAGCCCTGCTCTTCGTTGAACGCTTGTCCGATCAACGCAAAGTGGCCGGGCTCTCCCGCGGCGACCCACGCCTGGGCGAGGCGCAGGAAGAACTCCGGCCCCTTCCAGGGCGTGAACCGG
>JAJXTA010000636.1 GCA_021784265.1 bacterium
CGTCAATTTCACCTGGACCAGCAAGACCAACTCCCAGGACCTGAAGCCCATCCAGCGCATCACCTGGAGCATCACGGGCTGGCGACGGACCAGTTTCTTGGCCGCGGTCGGGGCCGGGGAGTGCGCTACCTACAGCGGCAAGGTGGGCTTCCACCCCGTGGATCATCTTGGCGGCCTGCTCATCAAGACCGAGCAGGACCTGCGGATGGCCGAGGCTCTGCTCCCCCTCGCCGCCGCCGATTCCTAAAGGGGGCATGCGCGAGCGGACACTCGTCGGGTTGAACGCGCTGCTGGTGGGAGTGGCGTTGGCGTTGCTGGGCTTCGGGGGCCGGCGCACCGTTCCCGTCTTATTGGCCTGCGCCGGCGCCGTCACGCTCGTGAATCGGGTAAGCCCGGTGGACGCCCTCAAGCCACCGGCGCGGGCGCGGCCCGGTTGGGAGCGGGGGCTCTGGTTGGCCTTTGGGTTATTCACTCTGTATTACCTGGTGCGGCAATACGCGGAGAACCTGATCGCGATTTCGGCGGATGCCCCGCGCCTCCGGGCGGCGCTGGTTTTGATCCAAAACGGACTCTTATTCTGGATCTTGGCTTGTATCATGGTCTGGGGGCGGCGGCTGGCGCCCGAGCGGGCCTTTGATTCCCTCCTGGCCGGAATCGGGGTCCTCGCCGCCCTCAACCTGGCCCTCGACCTCTTGGCCCCAGGGATGCGGACCTACGCCGGCGAGAGCCGGTTCGACTGGGCGGCGGGGCGCTGGGCGCCGCCGCTGGTTCGTAGCAGCGCCACGGCGGCGATGGCGTGGACGGTAGTGGCCTGCACGGCGTTGATTACCGCCGCGGGCCGGTGGCGCGGCGTCACCGGGTCCAGGGGCGGTCAGTGGGGCGCCGCCTTCGTCTGCGCGGTGACGGCCTGGGCCGCGGTGAAGTGTCAGTTCCGAGCGCACCTGGCGACGCTGGCCGTCGCGCTGGTGCTCGCCCTCCTTCCCTCACTACGGCTCCGCCGTTGGGCGCTCGTCGGGGCGTTCAGTCTGATGGTGCTCTTTCCCACTTTGTTTGTGGGCCGGGCCGGTCAGCAACTCTTGCCCCATCTGCCGATCGAAGCGGTGTTGCGTGCGGTCGGGAGCCGGACGGTGGGCGCCGGCGACCTCAGCGGGCGGGCCGAGGTCTATTCCTACGGCTGGCAGCGATTGGGCGCCTCGCACACCGCCCTCGTGGGCGACGGCCCGGTGCTGCGCAACGCCCTGCCGGCCCTGAACTATCCTGTGTCCGCCCTGGCCGCTCGCGATTACCGTATGGCCTTCCACTCCACCGCGCTGGACGCGCTGGTGCAGCACGGCCTGGTCCTCGGGGGGCTGCTCTTGGCGGGGCTGGGGCTGTTGACGTGGCGCGCCGCGGCCCAGATCCGGACCCCGATCCCGGGGAGCCCACGAACGCCCGCCGACGGCCGGGTGGCGGCGTACCTCACCTTCTGGTTCACCATCAGCATTATGGACGGCGGGCTGGCCTCCCTGGAGAACCTCCTCCTCGCGGTGCTGCCCGCGTTTGGCTTGTTGTTCAGCCCGGGTGCCCGGCCCGAGCCCGCGCCGGGTGCCGGGCGCTGGGTGCTGTTGCCGGCTCGCGCCGCCCGGCCGGCCCGCGCGCCGCGGCGGAGCCTTCCGGTCACGGTCCGCCGACTGGACCCTCCCCGCACCTGGCGCCTGTTACCTCGGCGGTCGTTCCGGCCCCAAACCCCGCATGCACCTCGCCGATCTGGTTAAGCCACGTTACTTCTGGGACCGCCGACGCCGGGCCCTCCCTAAGCTGGGGGCTGTGCTGGGCGCGCCCCTCCGGCGGCGGGGTTGGACCCTCAGCCCCAACGATGCCCGCATCTGCGCCTGCTACAACCGGCACGCCGGGCGGCGGGCGTTCATTCTGGGCAACGGCCCCAGCCTGCGCGTCGCCGACCTCGAGGCCTTGCGGGATGAAATCACGTTTGCTTCCAACAAGATTTACCTGGCCTTCGACAGCACGTCGTGGCGTCCGACGTATTACTTCGTCTTCGACCGCTTGGTGGCCAAGAATAACGCCGCCGCCATCACCGGCTGGCGCGCCAACAAGTTCTTCCCGTTGGAATTCAGGGACCTGCTGGGCGATGATGCCGACGCGGTATGGCTGCGGGTCCTGCCCGGGGAGGGTTTCACCCAGCGCCGGGCGGGGGGCAAACTGGCGGAGTCCTGGCTGGTCTTTTCGACCGACGCCTTGCTGGGCGTGGGGGCGGGCGAAACCGTCGTCTTCAACCAACTGCAACTGGCCTTCTACATGGGGATCACCACCGTGTACTTGCTCGGGGTGGATTTCAGTTTCGACTTGCCCAAGACCCGGGTGGCCACCGCCGAGCTGGGCTTCGAGGTCGCGCTCCGGGCCGAGGGGGAACGCAACCATTTCCATCCGAACTATCGCCAACCCGGGGAGGTCTGGGCCGTGCCGCGACTGGAGATCCAGTTGCGCGCCTTTTCGCTGGCCAAGGAGGTTTTCGAGCGTGCCGGGCGGCAAGTGTTCAATGCCTCACGCCGGACAAAGCTCGCGGTGTTCCCGCGGGTGGAGTTGGACTTGGTGTTGGCGGGCCAGGCCACCCCGCAGACCGTCGTCACCGCCGCCACGCCGACCGCGCCTGCTTGAGGCCTGCCGCCGCTTCCCTCGTGCGTGTTATGGACTGTGCTGCCGCTCCCTCCACCCCGGTCGTCAGCGTCGTCACCGTCGCGCTCAACGCCGGTGCGGACCTGCTCGCGACGGCTCGAACGGTGGATGAACAGGACTGCCCGGCCTTCGAGCATCTCGTCAAAGATGGTGGCTCGACCGACGGCTCGATCGAGCACTTGGCTGACGCCCCGTACCGCCGCGTGGTGCGCGCGCCCGACGAGGGCATCTTCCCGGCGATGAACCAGGCCCTGGCCGAGTGTCGGGGGCGTTATGTGCTGTTTCTCAACGCGGGCGACGGCTTGGCCGGCCCGGGCGTCTTGCGGGCCGTGGTCGAGCGGGCGGAGGGGGCCGAGTGGCCCGAGGTCATCTACACCCATTTTCTCAACCAGCGGTATGCCCTGCAGATCGAGTACCCGCCCGTGCTCAACCGGGCCTTTCTCTACCGGCTCTCGGTCGTCCATCAGGCGTGCTACATTCGCCGGGACTGCTTCGAGCGCTACGGGCACTTC
>JAJXTA010000637.1 GCA_021784265.1 bacterium
TTCTCGCCCGCGCCGTGTGCCATCAAAGCGTCTCGCTCAGACCGTCGGCACCATCGGCGGGTCCGCCAGGATGTCGTGCAGGCTGGGCATCGGGGGCTTCAAGGTCCGGAACGGACCCCACTGCATCTTCGACGGATCCTGGTAAACCAAGTCCGGACAGTACGTGAACTTCGCGTTCAGGAGGGCATCCCACTCGACCTCCCCGCCGCTGTACCCCGCCTCGCGCCCCATGATGGCGGTGAGGGTGCTGTCGGTGACATTCTTGGCCTCGTTCAGCTCGGTGTCGTTCAGGATGGCGTTGATCAAATCCATGTGCTCCTGGACGTACGGGTTGCGTGATTTCTCCCGGAACCGCCAGGCCTGCCCGCCGGTGGGACGAATGCTGCGGCTGGGATCGGCCACGCCTTTGGTCCCCTCGACCCCTTCGCTCACGGAGGACCAGGAGCGCTTGATCTGACCGCAGTAGCTGAACAGGTGAACGCCGTTGGGATACTGGAACTCGATCGCGAAATTGTCCCAGATCTCACCCGACTTGCCATCCAGTTGCTGGCGGGCGCCCTGGCCCCAACACTTGACCGGGTGGGTGCCCATGATCCAGTTGCACACGTCGAGGTTGTGGACATGCTGCTCGCAGATGTGATCGCCCGAGAGCCAGATGTAGTGGTACCAGTTGCGGATCTGGCGCTCCAAATCCGTGTCACCGTGATCGCCGCGGTGCCAAATGGGCCCGCTGTTCACCCAGTAGGCCCGCAGGGTCACGATGTCCCCGATGGCCCCCTCCTTGATCCGCTTGATCGTCTCGATGTAGCTGGCCTCGTGGCGGCGCTGGGTGCCGGCCGCGATCTTGAGGTTCTTCTGCTTGGCCATTTCATACGTCTCGTAGTTGAGGCGGCACCCGGCGGGGTCCGAGGCCACCGGCTTCTCCATGAACACGTTCTTGTTCGCCTCGACGCACGCCCGGACGAACGCCGGCCGGAAGCCCGGCGGCGTCGCGATGATGACGTAGTTGACCTCCGGCAGCTCGATGACCTTGCGGTAGGCGTCAAACCCGCTGAAGCACTTATCCTCAGGCACCCCGAATTTCTCGGTCGCGCTGCGCGCCGCCTCGGGGAACAGGTCGGCGCCCGCCACGATCTTGCCGTCCACGCCGAGGTTTTTGACGGCTTCGTTGAAGTTGTCCCCCGCCCCGCTGCCGCGGCCGCCCAGGCCAATAACGACCGCACGGATCGGGGTCTTGGCCTGCGCGTGGAGCAGCGAGGGGAAGCTCACCGCGGCCACACTTCCAGCGGTGGCCAGCGAGGTGCGTTGAAGGAAGCTACGGCGCGTGACCGGCGCCGGGCCGTGGGAAGGGTTCTGCTCGTTCATAGCTCGTGTTCTTGCTTACCAGGTTTCTTTGACGCCCGCGTCGGTGGGGCATTCAATCACCCGAACCAATGCAGGACGAAGGCAGCATTAAAGCCCCCTTGGCCCGACTTGTCCACTCTGAATCACTCGCCCTCCACCCCGCTCGTCCAATAACGCTGCATTTCTTCCGCCGAGGGGACCTTCAGCGGGCGGACGACGCGGAAGCCCAGGAACTGGGCATCGGTGAGCCACCAGATGCTCTTGGGCAGTTGGGGATCGCGCATCTTCCAGGAGGGGTCCGAGCCGCGGCGGGCGGCGCTGCGGAGCTTGGGGGTCTCATCGTCGAACGAGCCGCCCCGCACCGAGTGGGGATACGGCTTGGTGGCACGGACCCACGGATCCTGGCTCAGCTTGCCCTCGAAGCGGTCGTAGTTCGGCTCGTATTGGTCCAGACACCATTCCGCCACGTTGCCGTGCATGTCGTAGAGGCCCCAGGGATTGGGCTTCTTCTTGCCCACCTTGTGGTACTTGAAGTCGCTATTCTGCTCGTACCAGGCGTAATCATCCAACTTGCTGGCGTCGTCGCCAAAGGAGTAGGCGGTGGTGGTGCCGGCGCGGCAGGCGTACTCCCACTCCGCCTCGGTGGGCAGGCGATAGAACTGCCCGGTCCGGGCGCTCAACCAGTGACAGTACTTGTTGGCGGCGTGCTGGGTCATCGAGATGGCCGGGTACCCGTCTTTACCCATGCCGAAGCTCATTTCCATATAGGGCTTGGAGGGGCGGGTGACGGCGTCGGACACTTGGTCCACGTAGGGATCCGTCGGGTGGTTCTCCCGTAACTTCTTTTCATCATCTGGGAACATGAACACCTCATACTCGTTCCAGGTCACCTCGCAGCGCCCCATCCAGAAGGGCTCGAGCTTCACCTGGTGCCGCGGGCCTTCGTCGGCTTGACGTCCGGCCTCGTTCGTCGGGCTGCCCATCACATACTCCCCGCCCGGGATCGGCAGCATGACGAAGGTGACCTGCGTGCCGGGGATCGCGTTGGTGTACGGGTGCATGTCGGCGGCCGTGAAGACCTTGTTGTTGTCGGCGATCCGCTTGTAGATGTCCGGCACGGTGTCGTCGTCGTTATCGGCCATCGAGGCCAGTTTGCCACCGCCGCGGAGGGTGTTGGTCGCCCCGCTGAACTGGTAGGCCCGATAATCGGAGGCGAACTTGCTGTAGTCCGGCGCGGTGAAGACGAAGAAACCGCGCTCGAGTGCCACCCCGCCAAACACCAGATCGCCCTTCTTGGGAAGGACCGTCTGGACCGACACCGGCGGGTTGGCCCCGTCGAACTGGTAGATCTCCGCGCTCTCCCCTTTGCCAAACACCACCAGCATCTGGTCGCGCTGATCGCCCGGGACGGGGAGGATCAGGCGGATCGGCTTGCCAAGGTCGAACGACTTGGCTTCGCCGAAACGGTAGCCGCCCGGCCCGCCTTCTTCCACCGCGCGCGCTTGGAACTGGCTCTGGCCACGCTTATACACGAGAAACTGACGCCACGGGCCGCCGGCAAAGTAGCCCGGGGCGTAGTCCGACCCCTTCGGTAGGCCCGTCGCCTCGGCCACCGTCTTGGCCGCGCCGCTGCTAAAGTCCTGCGCCCGCAAGACATCGCCTTTGCCGCTGGTTCCCAGCCCCACCGCGAATTCCGCTCCGCCGCGCTTCAGGCTCAACCGGTTCACTCGGACCCACTGATCCGGCGCATCGTCTTCGGCGAGCGCCTCGAACTTCCCCGTCTGGTTGCGCAGGAGCGTCAGTTTGTTTGGGGTCGGGTCGTTGTAACTGCCGCCG
>JAJXTA010000638.1 GCA_021784265.1 bacterium
AACCCGATCTTCAGGTTGCGGAACCGGGCCAGCTCGCGTGGGTTCAGCCGCGCCAGGTCCTGGCCGCCGAACTGGATGTCGCCCGCGGTGGGAGTATCCAACCCACCCAGCAGGTGCAGGAGGGTGCTCTTGCCCGCGCCAGACGCGCCCCGCAGGCCAACGAACTCCCCCGGGGCCAGGCGAAGCTGGACCCCGCGCAGCACCTCGACCCCGCGATGGTCGAGGCGGTAGGTCTTGCAGAGGTTGCGGGCCAGAACCAGAGGCGCGGGAGCGGTCGAGGCGGTGACCGCCGGGCTTGGGCTGGTTGCCTCATTCATGACGCAGGGCCTCCACGGGCCGGAGCCGGCCGGCATTCCAGGCCGGGATCAGCCCGGCCAACACGCAGATCACCAACGAGCCACCACAGATGATGGCGATGTCCCCGGGCACGATCAGCGCCGGCAGCTCGCTGAAATTGTAGATCTTGGCGGGAAAGAGTTCGAACCCGGTCGCCCAGCGCATGAAATGGAGGAAGTTGTTCCGATAACTCACCGCCACCAAGCCCAGCCCGAACCCCGCCAGGACCCCCAAGGTCCCCACCACCAGGCTTTGGCTGAGGAAGAGCCAGCCGATCTGGGCCGCGGTGGCCCCCAGCGCCTTGAGCGTGCCAATCTCCCGCGTCTTCTGGACCACAAAGGTGATCAAGGCGCTGGTGATGCCGAAGGCGGCCACGATGGTGATGAAGAACAACAGATAGAACATCACGTTCTTCTCCACCACGAGCGCCTCGAGGAATTCGGAGTTCTCGTCCATCCAGGTGGTCACGGTGTAACGGTCCCCGAGGGTATGGGTGAGCTCCTCCTTTGCCAGTTGGGCCTGGTCCGGGTCGTGCAAGGCCACCATGAGCCCGTGCACCGTGTCACCCAGGTCGTAAAGGTCCTGCGCGTTCTCCAGCGAACACAGGACATAGGACGAATCGAATTCGTTGAAACCGACCTCGAAGATGCCCTTGACCACGTAATCGTCGGCGACCGGGGCCTCTTCGGTGCCGTGCTTGCGGCTGGCGCTCCACCGCCGCAGGGCGTCCACCGAGTACAGCGCCAGGGGATCACCCACGTGGATCCGCATCTCCTTGGCTAACTCGGCTCCGACCAACAGGCTGTAGCCGCTCAGGTCGAAGCTGCCCTCTTTGATGCTTTGGGGCAGGATGCTGATCGCCCGCTCCCGCCGCGGATCGACCCCGCGCAGCAGGGGCACCACCACCAGTGGATCGCCCTCCGCCGGCTCGGTTTGCACCCAGATTTGGCCCAAGACATAGGGCGCCACCCCCTTGACCCGGGGGTTGGCCTCGACCTGCTTCATCACCGCCGCAGAGTCACGCAAACGAGTCTCGGTGGCCTGGATGCGCAGGTGGGCCTTGAACCCGACGATTTTCTGCCGCAACTGGTGGTCGAAGCCGCTCATCACGCTGATCACCGTGATCAAGACCGCGACCCCGAGCATGACCCCCAGAATCGAAACCAGCGTGATGGCCGAGACGAACGTGCGCTTGGGACGCAAGTACCGTAGGGCCAACATCAACTCGAAGGGCAGCCGCGACATCCCCGGCACGCTAACGGGCCGCGCCGGCGGGGGCAAGATGAACGGGCGGGACCCCTTCCGCTCGGGACCGTGGGCCAGCCCGGACGCCGCGCGCCTCCAACCGGCGCGGGCCAAAACCCGCTCGCCCGTCGCTGCCGCCGCGCGCTGACTTCCCGCTTCCCCTCGGTCACCCGGTCAGTATCATAAGGCCATGACATCCACCGCCGCCCTCAGGGCTGGGCCATTGACTTTCGTGACCCTGAGTCTGTTCTTGCTCACCGGCGTGGCCCCGCAGGCCCAGGCCGCCGGGCCCACTGCCGAAGAAGTGGCCAAGATCGACTCGGCGGTTCCTGCCCGGGCGCACGCCACGCCGGCGCAGCCCCGGCGTCTCCTGGTCTTCACCCTCTGTCACGGCTACGTGCACGCTTCGATCCCCTACGGGGCGAAGGCGATCGAGCTCATGGGCCAGAAAACGGGGGCCTTCACCGCGACCATCAGCGACGACATCGCCCAGTTTGAGCCCGAAACCCTCAACGGCTATGACGCGATCTGCCTGGTGAGCGCGCTGGGTGAGCTCTTCCTCCCGCCGGACCTGGCCTCCCTGAGCCCGGAGCAACAGGCCCAAGCGCGGGCCAAGGATGCCCGACTCAAGGCGGGGTTGCTCGCGTACCTCAGGCGGGGCAAGGGCTTGGCCGCCATCCACGGCGCCTCGTACGCCTTTTACGACTGGCCGGAATTTGGGGTCGCCTTGGGCGGGTTCTTCGACAGCCACCCGTGGACCGCCACCCAGAAGATCGCCGTCAAGCTCGAGGACCCGGCCCATCCGCTGCTGGCGGCCTTCCAGGGCGTGGGGTTCGAGATCATCGATGAGGGGTATCAGTTCAAAGCCCCGTATTCCCGCGCTCACAACCGCGTTCTTTACAGCTTGGATCCGGCCCGAATGGCTCCACCCAAAGCCCGCCTGCGCCCGGACCATGACTTCGGCCTGTGCTGGGTGCGGCGCTACGGCCAAGGCCGCATTTTTTACTCCGCCCTGGGCCACAACCCCGAGGAGTACTGGAACCCGATGTTGCTCGAACACTTCCTGGACGGGATTCAGTTCGCCTTGGGTGATCTGGCCGCCGATACTGCCCCGCTGCCACTGCCCGCCGCCCGATGAGGTGGCATGGCCCGGCGGCCGGCACGCGGACGGCGCGGGGCGGAGACCGCGCCCTAGCCGCCCACACCAGAGAGCCTCCCGTGAATCAGGCGCGGGGTCCGGGCTTGCCCGCTAATCGCCACGGGTTATGATCACCCCCATGAATCTTGAAGATCACGTCGGGGACATTGTTCGCAAGGGGCGGCTCCACGCGGGGCTGACGCCCGCGGCAGTGGCGGCGGCGGCCGGGCTGTCGGTCGCCGAGCTCGAAGCCCTCGAGGAGAGCGGCACTGCCGCGCACACGCCGAACTATGGGGGGCTGGGTCCGCTCCTAGGGTTGGACGCCGCCAAGCTGGAGGCGGTGGCTCACGGCTGGGCGCCGGAGCCCGTGGACCTCGGCCCCTGGCGGGAGCTGCGCTGCCTCACCACGCTGGGCATGGGCCTGAGCGTCAATTGCTACCTGGCCTGGGACGAGGTCACC
>JAJXTA010000639.1 GCA_021784265.1 bacterium
CGGCGGACACCACGGTGGCGGGCGAGTTTCTCACCTGGCTGGCCACCCACGAGCGGCGTTTTGGCGCCGGGAGCCCCGTGACGCCTTTGCTGGAGGCCAAATACGACCTTCGACCGTGCTCCTTCTCCCCGGCCGGTTTGGCGCGCTTGAGGCGCGCCAAACCGGCCGGGCAAAAGAAGAGATCTTTTCGCGACTGTTATCCCGGGCGGCGCTACGCTTGCCCGGGGCTATTATCTGTCGCCCCTCCAGGGCTTTGGCCTTGGCTCGCTGCGCTCGCATAGCGGTCTAACGGTGAGCGCAGCCGCGCCGGGCGAAAGACGACAGCAAACAAACGAGACGGAGTCCCGGCGCCGGCTTTCGCGTTTGGTTCGCTCTCCTCGCGTATCTGGCGAACAGTACTCATTGGGACCAACCCGCCGGCCAAAGACCAATTGGCTGCTTGAGGCTCACACCGGCACCTGGAGGGCGCGCGCAAGCGGTTGGCAAGCCGATTGTTGCCGACCCTGCGGCGACTCGGCGACCGCGAATCCGGGTGCGCCGCCTGCGCGTTTGGCTTGCCCTGGTCGCGGGCAACGGACAAGCGGGGTGGGTGTTTCGCCTGATCATGGCGGCTGACGCCAATTTACCCAGCCCGAAACCGCAGCCCGCCGCGACGCCGGCATCACAGCCCCGGCGAAGGCGGCAGGCTCATGAGGTCGAACCGGTTGGCATCATAGAACCGCCCATAGACGCGCAGGAACAGGTAGGCGTCGGCGGCCGCCAGCGCCACGCAGAGCCACGCATAGGCGGGATAGGACAGCACCAACCCCGTGATGCTCAGGGCGAGAAACAGCCCCGCCTGACCGAGCACCACGGCCAACAGGAGAATCGTGCGGCCGCGGAAACGAGTGGTATCGTTGGTGCCGGCGCTGAAGGCCAGGGCGAGCAACCCGCAACGGCCCGCCCCTAGAAGGAGGGCGGCCTTGAGGCCAGGCACCACCCCAGCCACGACTCCGAAACCAGCCAGGTGACCGACCAAGGCGCCGCTGGCCATCATGAAGGGGACCAGCAACGGTACTTGGATGGCCGAATACTTGAGCAGCAGGTGGGCCAGCTCCTTGAAGCCGATCGGAAACCCAGCATGGAGCGGAATCCGCACCCCGCTGCTGAACATCGCGCGGAAGGCCGCGCCGGTGTCCAGCACCCGCGCCACGGCCTGGCAGAGGGTCACGAACAGACCCAGGCCGATGACGGCGATCTCCAACCGCGGCTCGAGGCGACCGGCCAACAGCCCAACGACCGACGCCCCCGCCCAGAGGCGCGCCAGCCGCCACCACGGGCGGGTGAGGGCGATGCCATTGGGAAAGGCGAACTCGGCCAGGACCCTCTCCCGCGGTTCCAGCCACTGCCAGAGGCGGGCCTCCAGCCAACCCTGCTGCGACCACGCGAGCGGTTGCAGACCGGCGCCCGAGCCCACCAGTTCTTCGATCGCGGTCGGTCCCAGCCGAGGCGACGCGGGCGCATCGCTGGTCTCGACCGCCGGCGCGACCTCCCTTGCCTCCCCCGGGACCATGTCCCCCGCCGCCGGCGCGACCCGCTCGTCGAGGCTCCAACGGTTGCGGAGGACGCGGACGGCGGTGCCAACGCCGCCCAGGACGATGGCCACCGGGGCCAGGAGCGCGAGGGTCGCCCATTGTCGCCCGGGCAGCAGCAGTTCAAACAGCGACGGCACCCAGCCGCTAGGCAGGAGACGGTTCAGCGCCGGGGCGAGGTGATCCAGGGCGGTGACCGAGGCGTTGTCGAAGAGGTGCCGTGTCGCCACCGCGCCACAACCCAGGAACACCAAGCCGGAGGCCAGGGCGCGGTGCGGGAACCGGGGGAGCCAGGCGGCGGCGTGGAAGGCCAAGGCCAGGATCAGCCCCCAGCCGAGCGCGGCCAACGCCACGGCAACCCACCAGCCCCAGAGCGCCACCCGCAGCAGCCAAGTCAGGCCGATGAGCCCGGCCAGCAGGTCCAGCAGGACGATGCCCGAACGCCGCACGAACTGGCGCTGTTCCCACGCGACGATGTCCCCGTCCGCGACGGGCAACACCATCAGCGCGGGCAGGTCTGGGGCCCCGCCCAGGTAACCGAGTAGATCCTGGGCGGCCCACAGAGCTAGGATGAGGGACCACAGGTTCAGCACCGCCAGCGCGGTGGCCGCGTGCTGGGTCGCGTTCCACGCGCCCAAAACGCACGCCGCCACGAGCCCGGTCCAGAACAGGCGGGAGCACCGGCGTGTCCACACCCCGGTCCGGACCTTCCGGGAGGCCCGGTACTCCCGACGGAGCTGTGGCGAGCGGCGCAGGCGCTGCCGGATCTGCCGGCGCAGGTTCCGCTCAAAGGCCGCGGAATGGAGCCTCACGAACCCTCCTCCCGCAGTTGGCGGAACAGCTCGGCCAGCACGTTGTCCTTGTCCACGGCGTGGTGGCGCAGCCGCTCGAGGGTGTCGAACGCCCGGATTTCACCCCGATGGATCAAGCAGACCCGATCCGCAAACCGCTCGGCGACATCGAGGATCTGGGTCGAGTAGAGCACCGTGCGGCCCCGGCCCACCGCCGCGCGGGCATGGCGCTTGAAGGCATCGATCCCGTGCGGGTCCATGCCGGAGGCGAACGGCTCATCCAAGAGCCACACCTCGCGGTCCACCGCCAACAGCGCCACCAAGCCCACCTTGTAGGCCTGCCCGCGGGAAAGGGAATGGGCGGGGCGGAGGGCCAACGGCAAGAGATCGAAGTCCTGGAGCAAAGCCACCAAGCGCGTCTCGGCCCCGGCGCCGTCGGCGCCATAGAGGCGCAAGGTGATGGCCAAGTTGCGGACCACGGAGTGTTCCCAGAACAGGAACGGTGTGTCGGGCAGGAAGTGGAGGCGCCGGCGGAGATCCAAGCGGTCGCGCCGGAACTCTTCCTCATCGAAATAGACCCCGCCGCGGTCCGGCGCCGCGATGCCGGCCAGACAACGGATGAGGGTCGTTTTGCCGGCCCCGTTGGGACCCAGCAGGCTCACGATCTGCCCGGGCTCCAGCCGGAGCGATACCCGGTCCAGCGCCCGGATGGACCGGTACGACTTCAACACCCCTCGCAGTTCAACGTTCATAGCGCATCGACGCGGCACTCGGCCGGGCGGCTCGACGGGCCCGCCGGCGCCCCGGCTCAGGGGC
>JAJXTA010000640.1 GCA_021784265.1 bacterium
ATGCGCCCGCCGGACCGGATGATCCTTGAAACCGGCTACAACCATCCGCCGGGGATCGAGGGCCTGGAATGGCACTACGCCGCCACCGACACCTGGGTGGGACGGTTGCCGCGCCCCCAGCGAACCGGCCACGCGGCCGCGACTAGGCCGTGACCAAGGCGGCGGCCGGGGCGGGAAGATTGAGCAGTTCCGTCAGCCAGCGGTCCGCCTGCGCGCGGGCGGCGGCCATCTTGGGATAGCGGATTTCCCGGTAGCCGCTGACGGTCTCGGGCAGAGCCAGGATGCGCACGAAGCGTTCGTACCGCTGAGGGTCACTCGCCGCCTGGGCGAACTGCGGTAGCAAGCCGAGGTACCAATCGCGAAACTCTTTTTCTTGGCGGTGCCACTCCGGCAGCGCCCGGCGCAGCCAGCGCAGGTGCTTGACGAAGTGGAGCATCCAGTCGCGGGTCTTCATGTTCCACACCAGTTGGTGTCCCCACAGGGTGAACTGGGGGCGGTTGAGGTGCCGGTACTCCAGCCGATCGCCCCGGCGGGGGTCCACGTTGTAGCGGGCGCGGTCCCGCCGGTGTTTTTCTTCGGCGGTGAGGAGGTGGGCGACGTAAACCTCGTCTTTAATGAGCATGACCTTGTGCAAGTTCCAGATGACGGTCTTGGTGGCTCGGTGGTCCTCCTCGGGCCGGTCCCAGGCGTGAACCTGCCGGACCCAGTCAACATAAGGCCGGGCGTAATCCACGTCCTCGAACTGGATCAGGTCATAGACGCGCCGGGCGAAGTCGCACAGCGTGTCACTGCCGACCTGGAGATGCTCGGTGGCGCGCTCGACCATCTGGCGGTAGGCGGTGGCCAGGCGCGCCCCGCGGCGCCGCGAGCGCGTCAGGAGGGCCACCTTGTCCGCGACGACCTCGGTGAAGGTCGCCGGCTCGGTATGCAGGTTGGCGGCGGCCCACACCGCGGCGCGGTCGGCGACCAGCAGCCGGCCCAGATGGAAGGCCTGGAGGTTCTCGGCCGCGGCCGCCCGCAAGCTGGCTTGGATGCCCCATTCCAGGCTCGC
Source organism: bacterium (assembly GCA_021784265.1). Lineage (GTDB taxonomy): Bacteria > Verrucomicrobiota > Verrucomicrobiia > Limisphaerales > J093 > JAJXTA01. The sequence goes on from JAJXTA010000640.1 coordinate 1,052, forward strand.
CAAGCTCAACGGGATCAGGCCCCGCTGGTACGCGACGCCCAGGAGCAGAATGTTGACATAAAGCTGGGTCCCAAAGAACGTTTCCGACAGCCGCGACACGTCGCAACTGAAGTAGTCGGCGGCTCGCGTGTTGTCTCGAAGGAACTGCTCCAAACGGTGCACGTGGAAATCATCCTGGCCCAGCAGGGTGAGGATCGTCGGGGTCTTGTGCGTGTTGACGACCACCGCCGTCCGCTCCTTGCTCCCCACGCATTGGTTGGCCGCCGGGTCCAGGGCGCGCGCGGCCTCCAACACGTCCACCCCCAGGATCAAATCCGCCTTGCCGTAGGGGATGAGGTTCGACGTGTACGGGGCGTCGGTGGGGGAGAAGGTGATCATCGAATAGACCCCGCCGTTGCGGATCGCCAAGCCTTTCTTGTCGCAGAACTGGACCCGGTACCCTTCCCGGTGGCCCGCCAAGACCAGCGTGGCGGTCGCGGTGCCGATCCCCATGCCGCCCACGCCGGTGAGGTAGCCGTGCCAGACCCGGCGCTGCTTGGGTGGGGGCGGGGTGGGCAGGGTCGAGAAGTCCACTCGCTCCAGCGGCGTCGCCGGGGCTTGGGAGCGTTTGACGATGACTTCCTCGAAGGCCGGACACGCCTTCACGGTGGGCCCGCCCTCCGGCGTGGGCACCAGGAACCGCGTGCACGCCCCGTCGGCGACGCACCAGGAGAGGTCGATTTGCACCTTCGGTCCGTACGGGGTCCGGTCGATCGTCAGCCCGGGGCAGCCGGTCGCCTTGGTGCACTCCAGGCAATGCTCGCACACCTCCGGGGTGATGTTGATGTGCTGTTTCGCGGGGAGAAACCCCCGCCCCTTGAGCTGGCGGCGCTCCGCGCGGGCGGCCCGGCGGTGGAAGGTGATGCCGCATTCCTTGTCGGCGATCACCACCTTGACCCCGTCCTGAAGAATGGTCTTCTCGAGCAGCCGCCGATAGGTTTCCCGTTCGGCGGGATTGACCCGGACCAAGGTGGCCCCGGAGCGGGCTTGATTGGTGATGCCGGCGACGATGGCGTCCAGGCTTTGCGCGAAGGTCGCCTCGCCCAGCAACCCCTCGGCCAGGCCCGGCGTGGGCTGATGGCCGGTCATCCCCGTCGTTTGGTTGTCGAGGAGGACGTAGGTGATGTCCTGGCCGTTCTTGAGCGAGTTGGAAATGGCCACCTGCCCGCTGTGGAAGAAGGTCGAGTCGCCCATGAAGACGACCTGTTTGTTGCGGATGAAGGGATCGATGCCGGCTCCGGTGCCGCCCCCCAAGCCCATCCCGCTGTAGTTATGCATCAGGTCCTTGGTGGGTTCGAACATGAGCATGGTGTAACAGCCCGTGTCGCCGTGAAACACCAAGTCCACCGGTTCCATGCCGTGGGTGCGGCGCATGTAGAGCGGATCGCGAAACTGCTTCTTGATTTGCAGCAGCACGTTGGCCGAATCGCGGTGGGGACAACCGGGACAGAAGGTCGGGGTGCGCGGCGCGATCTCCGCGGGCAGGGCCTTGGCCTGGGCCACCAACTGCACCTCCCGGCGGACGCGGTCCGCATCCAGCCGGCCGGCCAGCTCGGGCAGGGTGAGGAAGAGGGTCCCGAGCCGCTCGAGCAGGAGGCTCGGGTTCAGCCCGCGGGTGTCGGGGATGCCCGGCAGGCCGTGGGGGAACTGTTTGCCCCAGACGTTGCGGGCGAAGGCGGGGGATTCATGATCGGCGTTCTGGCGCGCCCGGTTGATGATCTCGACGACTTGCTCCTCCAGGAAGCCGCGCCGCTCCTCGATCACGTAGAGGTCGTGCAAGCCCCGGGCGAAGCCTTCGATCACGGACGGGTCCAGCGGATAAGTGAGGCCCAGCTTGAGCAGGGGAAAGTGGGCGTCCAACCCCAGCTCGGCCAAGGCGTGGCGCAGATAACAGTAGGCGGCGGCGGAGGTGATGAAGCCGACGCGCGCCTCGGCGTTGGTGGTGTGGCTGGTGGGCAGGACCTGGTTGACCTGGTGGCGGCGGGCGCTGGCCCAGAGGCGCGCGAAGCGTTCGGGCAGGTTCTGCTCCTTGCGCCAGGTGCGGGGCGGGAGGAGGACATTGCGCTCGAAATCCACCTGCGTGGTG
>JAJXTA010000641.1 GCA_021784265.1 bacterium
ACAGGACCAGGGCGAACAGGCCAAAGAGGGCCATCGCGGCCAGGCTCTGTTGGGCCGTCGAGGGGAGGTCTTGGCTGTTCTGCTTCCAGAGCCAATAAACCGCCGCCCCCTCGGTGAGGAATAACAACGTGGTGAAGGCCGGGACAAAGAACCGCTCGAACTGCTCTCGGGCCCGCCGCGCCGGGAAGGTGTCCACGGCCTGCTCCGCGAACAGCGCCTCGCTGGTGGCGCTCTTCTTCAGCTCGTCGTACTCCAACTGTTCCAACCGCTCCCGCTCCTCCAGCCGCATCTGGAAGTAACTCACCGCCGCGACCAGGAACCCGAGGCCCAGGAAGACCGCGCTGGTCAGGCCGCTGGCCGAATTGGCATAGCGCGCCACCACCGCGGCGGCGGCGCCAACGACCAGCAAGAGCAGCCAGTTGACCAGTCCTTTGCGTTGTAGATTCGGTTCCATGCCCTTAGCTCGTTGGCTCAACTCAATTCCCGGTCCTCAAACAACACCACCGCCACCGCCAGGACGGCGCCCAGATAGCCCACCACGTAGGCCGAGGCCTGGGCCACGTAGCGCCACGGGATGCTCTTGTCGGTGTCCAGGGCGTCGGCCAGCCAGAAGAGTTGCCAGTTGGGCAGCACCCCGTAGAGCACCTCGGCCCACCGCTCCCCGTGCTCCGCCCGCGTGCCAAAGAGATAGTCCGACATCAGCCCCAAGACGAAGACCCCCGAGCAGATGGCCAGCGTCGGCAACACCTCCAGGCGGGTCGAACAGGCCAGGGCAACCCCGGCCAGGATCCACAGGGCGAACAGCACCAGCAGCGACGCTGGCACCAGCCGCCAGTCCACCCCTTTGGCGAAGGTCTGGAGCTTCCCGTCCCGGTCGAAGCAGTTGATGAGCACAAACGCCAAGCTGGTCACCACGACCAGGCTGAACACCGCGTCCGATACGAAGGGACGGTGGAGAAAGTAATTGGTAAACCCGCCCACCGCGTAACCCAACACCCCGGCGCCGGCGTAGATGTAAAACGCGAACATGTCGGCATCCCCGTAGGCGTCAAACGCCATCCGGCTGGCCAGCAAGACCGACAACCCGTTGTAATAGGTCAGCACCAGCAGCGCCCCCGCCAACCCCACGTACTTCGCCAGAATGAACTGGGCCCGGCCCACCGGCTTGGCCAGGACCGCCAGCGCGGTGCCCGAGCGGATCTCATGGGCCACCGAGGCCGAGGCGCTCAGCACCGCCCCAAAGAGCCCCGCCAACAGCATCACCGCCAACACGCTGTCCTTGACCATCTTCGGATCGTCCCCAAAGCCGAAATAGGGGACAATCGACAGAAACACCCCAAACGCCCCCGAGCAGGTGACGAGCAGCAGGAAGACCGGCTGTCGCACCAGCTCCATAAAGGCGTTGGCGGCGATGGTTAAAAACTGGCGCATCTCACGACTCTCTCAACAGCGGCCCGTTCGCTAAGTAAGCTGTCCGGGTTCACCTCGAATGGTGCCGTAACCCGCGGTGCAATGCAACCGCTTTCCACCAAGGCCACCCACCACCGGCGTCATCCGGTCCGGCCAGAATAGCGGAGCCCCGCGGCGGTGCAAACTGTGCGTCTCAAGGCACAGCGCCCCGCCCCATCCCGCGGCGGAACCGCCCCCCACGGCCGCGCGGGCGAGCGCCTGAAGATTTCATGATAAGCTGATTTCGCTTGAATCATCCAGACACCAGTGGTAACTTATCAACAAGAGGTGGATATGTTTGGCGATGAACAAAGCGAAGTCTTGGTAGTCGGGGCGGGCCCGGTGGGCCTGTTCACCGCGGTACGGCTGGCGGAGGCGGGCATCCGCGTCGCCGTGGTGGACGAGGAATGGCGCACGGCCGCCCACAGTTATGCTTGCGCCTTGCACCCGCGCACCCTGCGGCTCTTGCAGCAGCAGGGGTTGGTCGAGCCCGTGCTCCAGGCCGGCCACTGCCTGGAGACCATCGGGCTCTACGACGCCCGGGGCCGCCAAGCCGAACTGCGCCTCACCGACCTGCCCGGGCCGTTCCCCTTCCTGGTCGTCCTGCCCCAGAGCACTCTGGAAGGCCTCCTGGAACAGCGGCTCCAGCAGCGGTCGGGCGTTCGCGTCCACTGGAACCATCGGCTCTCCGATCTCCACCTCGAGGGCGAGAGCGTGGCCGCCACCATCGACAAGCTCGGCGGCACCGGCACCGGCTATGTCGTGCCCCGCTGGGAGTGGGTGGTCAAACGCCGGCACCAAACCCGCGCCACCTACGTCGTGGGCGCCGATGGGCGCGACTCCTTGGTGCGCCGCCGCTTGAGCCTCGAGTGCGAGCGCTCGGCGCCACCGGAGGTCTTCGCCGTTTACGAATTCGAGTCCGACGGGGCGGCCGACCGAGAATTGCGTATCGTCCTCTTGCCCGACAGCACCAACGCCCTCTGGCCGCTGCCTAACGGGCGCTACCGCTGGGCGTTCCAAACCGCCCCAGTCGCGGCGGGGGGCGAGTTCCCCGCCAAAGACCGTCGGCCGGTGCGCTTCTACGAGGAAACCGAAGACCAGGTGACCAAGGACCAGATCCAGCAGCGGGTGCGGGAGCGGGCCCCCTGGTTCGACCACAAGACGGGCGACCTGGATTGGTCCATCGAGGTCCAGTTCGATCATCGTTTGGCGCGGCAGTTTGGCCAGGGACACGCCTGGCTGGCCGGGGATGCCGCCCATCAGGCCGGCCCGGTCGGCATGCAGAGCATGAACCTCGGCCTCCTCGAAGCCGAGGAGCTGGCCGTCCGCCTCATTCGCCTCCTCCGCCAACGGGCGGCGCCCGACCTCCTGGCGAGTTACGACGCCGCGCGGCGGCAGGAGTGGCGCTTCTTCCTCGGCCTGGAGGGCGGTCTCCGGCCCACCGGGCGCGCGACGCCCTGGGTGAAGGAACAGCTTCCTCGCCTCCTGCCCTGTCTGCCTGCCTCCGGCGACGACCTCCGCGGGCTGGTGAGCCAGCTCGGCCTCGAGGTCGTCGAAACCCGCTAGACCCTTACCGCGCCGCCCGCTGGAGGATGCGCTGCCCGACCCAGCGCGTGTTGTACTGCCGCATCCAGCCGTCGTTGGGGAAGGCCGGACGCGCCTGTCGGCCGTAAGCTTGATCATCCATGCCGTGCCAGGGTAGCGGTTCGACTTTCTGGAAAGTCGA
>JAJXTA010000642.1 GCA_021784265.1 bacterium
CGCCTGCAATCGCTGTCACACCCACCGGCAAGCCCCTTGGGCCCTGGCGACGGTTCAGAAGTGGTATGGGGCCAAGATGGAGCGGCCGACTCGAGCCCGCGCGCAGTGGTTTGCGCAGGGACGGGCGGGCGAGCCGTTGGCGTTGGAACCGCTGGCGCGCCTGGCGCAACAGGACCCCTCGGGGTTGTGGCGCGCGGCCGCCCTCGGGCTGCTCGGCCAGTGGGCGGAGCCGGGGTCGATTCGACCCCTGCTCAAGGTGACGGCGCAAGATGCGGACCCGTTGGTTCGGGCGATGACGGCCTTGGCGTGTGAGCCCCTGGCCGGCCCGCGGGACCCCGAGATCCTCGGCGTGCTGAATCAGTTGCTCGCCGATCCCGTCCGCTGGGTCCGGATCGAGGCGGCCTGGGCCACGCGCGCCACCCTCGACCGCGGTTCCCGCGCCGGGCGGGATCTGTTGGCCTATCTGCGCTATAACCAGGACCAGCCCTCCGGCGCCCTCCAACTGGGGGTGTTTGAGATGGACCGCGGGCATCCCGACACCGCCCTGCCGCTGCTGCAGCAGGCCGTCGGCTGGGATGGCGGCTCGGCGCCGCTGCGGGAGGCCCTGGCAGTGGCGTTGAGCCTGGGGGGCAAGAAGACCGAGGCGGTCGAGCAGTTGGAGGCCGCCTGCCACCTGGCGCCACGGGATCCGGAATGCCGCCTGAAGTTGGGCTTGGCGTTGGACGAGGCCGGGCGGCTGCCGGAGGCCATCGCCGTGCTGCGTGAGGCCGTCAAGCTGGACCCGCGCCACGTTCGCGCCTGGTACAACTTGGGCTTGGCCTATTCCGCCGCCGAGCAACCCGACGCGGCGCTGGAGGCCCTCGGTCACGCCGAAGCGTTAGATCCCGGGGCCGCGGAGTTTCCGTACGCCCGCGCCACCGTCCTGGCGCGGCTCGGCCGCACCGCCGAGGCGCGCGCCGCCGCGCAACGCGCGCTGACCCTGGCGCCCGATTTCACCAACGCCCGGCAGTTGCTGGACACGCTCTCCAGCGCGGACCACCACTGAGGGGTGCGAGGCCTGGGGCGCCGGGTCCCGGCTGGCTCACGGGAACCGCTCGAGGTCTGCGCACGGTTCGAGCTGGCCGATGCTGGCCATGACGGTGTTCGCGGCCTCTTGGTAGATCTCTTTCAACCGCGGTCGGGCCGCGTGGAGCGCTTCCTCGCGCAGGCGTTCGAACAGGAGCGGGGAGCCGAACTTGACGGTTACCGAGTGCGGGAGGGGGAACCGGCGGTGGCGCCCGAAGGCCGCCCGGGTGCCAAACACGCGCGTGGGCACGACCGGGCAGGTGGACTTGATGATCGTCAACCCGACCCCCGCCCGGGCCGGCTTCAGGGCGCCATCAGGGGAACGGGTCCCCTCCGGGAAGAGCACAATCGCGCCGCCCGCCAACAGCCGGTCGAGGATGGCGCGCAGGCCCGCGGCGCCGCCACCCTCGCGGTCCACGGGCACGACATTCCAGGAGCGGAGCACCGCGCCCAGAAGCGGGTTGCGAAAGAGGGATTCCCGCGCCAGATAATGCAGTTCACGGGGCAAGGCCGCCCCCACCAGGAGCGGGTCCAGGTAGCTGACGTGGTTGGCGGCCAGAATCAAGGGACCCGTGAGCGGCACGCGGCTCGCATTGCACACCCGCCAACGGAAGTAGGTCACGAACATGGTCCGCATGAGCGACCAGCCGAGCAGATAGCTGGGGTGCATGCGCAGCACCGACGCGCCGGGCGTGCACTGGGGCGAAGGCTTCATTGAGGGATGCCTCGGGGCGGTCCGCGCGATCCGCGCGACCGCTTCCGGCCCAACGTCATTCCGCGGGCCGCGGATTCCGGCCGCGGGACGGGGAGGACCCGGCGAGGGCGGGCGTCGGCGACCCAGCCGCGCCCAGGCGGCGGCGGATTTCGGCGAGGATGAGCGCGCTCGTCTCCGCCGCGGTCAGGCCCGAGTTGTTGATCACCATCGCCCCCAACGGCACCATCAGTGGCGCGGCGGCCCGTTGGCTATCCCGCTGGTCTCGTGCCGCCAGGTTTTCCCGCACTCCTTCGGCCGCCCGCCGCCGGGTCCGTTCGGACAGCGCGGCGTCGAGATAGAATTTGAAGTTCGTCTCGGGAAACACGTTCGTGCCGATGTCCCGCCCTTCCATCACCAGGTTGCCAAACTGGAGACAAGCCCGTTGGGTGCGTTTCATCCAGTCGCGCACCTTGGGGACCGCCGCGACCTGGGGCACGGCCGCGCTGGTTTCCGGGGTGCGGATTTCCTTTTCCGGGAAATAGCCGCCCACCAATAAGCGCGCCTCGCGGCCGTCGCAGGTGAGGCTGGTTTTCCAGCGGCGGCAGGCGGTGGCGACGGCCTTGGCCTCGGTCACTGGGATGCCGTGCTGGAGGCAGTACCATGCCAACGTGCGATACATCGCCCCGGTATCGACGTACACGTAGCCGAGGGCCTGGGCGATCAGCCGGGCGTTGGTGCTCTTGCCGCTGGCGCTGGTGCCGTCCAGCGCGATCACGATGGGTGCGTTCACGGAATCAGGGCCGCCCGCCGCCTGGCCGGTCGGTGGGGCGGGCGCGCCGGGCTTCGGGGTCACTGCGCGAGCAGCTCGTCCAAGGCGAGCGGCCGGCCCGTGCGGCCATCGCGCAACTCCGCTCCCAAGCCGTGGGGCGGGGGCGCGGCCAGCTTCTGAAAGAAATTTGGGAACGTCTTCTTCACGCAGGCGGGATTCTTGAGGCGAATCCCGGGGATTTTCAACCCCAGAATCCCGAAACCCATCGCCATGCGGTGGTCGTTGTAAGTTTCGATCTCGGCGCCGTGCAACGGCCCCGGGATTACCTCGAGACTATCCCCACGCTCCGTGATCTCGGCGCCGCAGCGGGCCAGCTCGGTGCGGAGGGCGGCCACCCGTTCGCACTCTTGCAGGCGGAGACAGCCCAGATCGGTAAACCGGTAGTGTGGCGGAGTGGCGCTCCCGGCGGACGGTTCGAGGGCGGGGACCGCCGCCAGTACCACCGCGGTCATGATGCTATCCCCCAGGTCCCCTTGGCGGGAGACTTGGGCGGGCAGGGGGAGGTACGCGGGAAAGCGGGCATCGACCTGGAGGCCGGAGGTGGGCCAGTTGCGAAGCGTCACACGCGAGGCGGCGAG